>JANONQ010000033.1:0-3618 GCA_031420935.1 Novosphingobium sp.
GAATGCACGGTCGAGAACCACCTGCGGCGCATTTACCAGAAGCTGGGCATCCACAATCGGGCGGCGCTGGTCGCGCGGATGAACGGAGTGCTGAACTGAGGCAATAGCCTCGCCGGTCGTGATTGCGGGAGTTTGCGGCAAGCTCGTGGATAGAATCTGACGCTCGGTATCCACCGATGTGCGCCTTCACGGCGCGCGGAAGAGCGACGGACGGAATTCCGTCCCTTGGGTGGTGCCGACGGTTTCGGTCAGGATGGCGGCGCAGTCTTGGCGCTCGCTGGAGGAACCGATGAAAGTCTTGGTGATGGGCGGCAACCGCTACATCGGCTTGCAACTGGTGCATGAGCTCATCGAACAGGGCCACGATGTCACGGTGCTCAACAGCCACGAGACGCCGCTCATGCCTGCCGGCGTGACCCGCCTCCACGGCGACCGGCACGAGCCCGGGCTGCTGCCAAGCATGCTGGGGCCGATCAGCGGCAGCTTTGACGCGGTGTTCGACAACACGAGCTATACGCCCGAGCACCTCGCGCCGATGATCGAGCTATTCCGCGGCAAAGTGCAGCACTACGTTTTCACCAGCTCGATCGCGGTTTACGAAATGACCGAGGCGCAACCTGTCGATGAGACCGCGCCGGTTGGCCGCGATGCCGAAACCGCGCTTTATGGTGCCTATGCCGCGGGTAAGGTGCACTGCGAGGAACTGCTCGAGCGGGAATACCGGGCCAACGGCCTGCCCTACACGTCGCTGCGCATCACCCATACTTGCGGGCCTATGTCGCCCGCCGTGTCGCGCGAGCCGGGTGCCTTCAAGCGGCTCGAGGAAGGCCGCCCGCTCATCATTGCCGGCAAGGTCGAGGCGATGGTGCATTTCATCCATACCCGCGACGCCGCGCGGGCGCTGGCGGCGGTGCTGGGCAAGAAACAAGCCGTCGGGCAAATCTACAATGTTGCCGGCAAGCAGTTCTCCAGCATCATCAATTACATGAAGCTGATGGCGGGCGCCGTCGGGGTCGAACCGAATATCATCGTCATGCCCAACGATATGCCGGCCCATATGCGCTCACCGATCGTCCATTGGCTTGAGGCGAGCCGGGGCAGCATGGTGATCGCGATCGACAAGATCAAACGCGATCTCGGCTGGGAACCCCGGATGACCATCGCCGAGGGTCTCACCGATTCTTACCGCTGGTTCCGCGACGAAGGGGGGCGCGCGAAATACGAGTACGATTTCTCCGCCGATGCGGAAGTGTTGGCCGAGATCGAGCGGCGCGGCGGCCTCGCCGATGACGAGAGCCCGGCGCGCACCGTCTACCGCGCTCAGCTCGACACGCTCAAGAACATGTGATGCGCCGCGCGATGCGCCTGTGGGACCACCCTTTTTCCCCCTATTCGCAGAAAGTGCGCATCGCGCTGCGCGAAAAGTGGCTGGAATTTGTGCGTGAGATTCCCGACGGCATCGCCTCGGGCGTCGATCTTGGTTATTCGGCGCGCAACCCGCGGCTTGAAGTGCCAGCGCTCGAAGTGGGCGACCAGATAATTTTCGATTCCACGATCATCATCGAATATCTCGAGGACAGCTTTCCCGAAGTGCCGCTACGTGCGCCCGATCCGATGCAGCGAGCCCGGGCGCGGATGGTCGAGGATATCTGCGACACGCATTACGAGGCGATCAACTGGGGCCTTGGCGAAATCCGTTTCTTCGGGCGCGGCAACGAAATTGCCGGCAAGCTTCGCGCCAATGCGGGAGCGGAAATCTCGGCGATCCAGTCCTGGCTCGAAGTGCAGTTGAGTCCGTCCGGCTGGTTCAATGGCGATGCCTTTGGCCAGGGGGACGTTGCCGCGGTCCCCTTTGTTGCCATGTCACAGATTCTCGGCTTTTCGCCGCAGCCGGAATCGAGGCTTAATGGCTGGCTCGAACGCGTAATGCAGCGGCCGGCCGTGGCCCAGACCATGGGCGAGGCGGCCAAGGCGGCAGCGGGCATGGACCGGCACAGCCAGCTGCTTGAAGCCGGAAACTTCCGCCGTCAGTTCCGCGATCACCGTCTCGAGTGGCTGCTGCGCTCGGGCGGTATGGCCGTGCTCGTCGAAGGCATGGCCAAGCGCACCGTGCGGTTCAACGATCTTGAGCTGTTCAGGCAGTAGCCGGTTCGAGCAACAGTTCGCGCAACGCCTCTTGCTCGTTCGGCCCGACGTCCAGCAAGTCCTGCAGATAACCATCGACCGAACCGTGCTTTGCGGCCAGCGTCTCGAACATCGTGTCGAGCCACGCGCGATGCGTGTACAGCAACGGCGACCATACTTCGAACGGTGAAGTCCAGATCGGTTCGAGCCGGGGCTGCTGTTTGAAATCCGCAGTAATTGCCTCTACCGCCTCGTTGCTGCGCTCGAAGTCGGTGTCTATGGCAGCGCGGGGAACGCCAAGCAACTGCATCAGCAGCGCCGAAAACACGCCGGTGCGATCCTTTCCCGAGGCGCAGTGATAGAGCACCGGCGCCTGGCCTTTGACGATCCACGCGAAGAGCTGGCGGAAACTGTGTTCCTGTGCGTAGGGCAGATTGCGGTAGACGTCGTGCAGCAGCGCATGGGTCTGTTCGGTCGAAACAGTCGCGCGCATCAGCGCGGTCAGCGGATCGCCCACGGCGCGGCCGGAATTGGGCGCGAAATAGTCGATCCCCAGCTCTCTCGCCCACACCGAGGGATCGTTGGGCCGTTCGCCATCGGAACGGAAGTCGCAGATCAGGCGCACACCACGCGCCGCCATCGCTTCCATTTCGGCCTTCGCCGCATAGGCCGGCGCGGCGGCGCGCAGCAGCATGCCGGGGCGGATGCGCCGCCCGTCGGCAGTCGCGATGCCGCCAAGATCGCGAAAGTTGGTGACCCCTTTCACAGGTCGGGCCGCACCAGCACTTTTATGTCGCCCCGGCCTTCAATCAGGCCGGCAAATGCATCATCGACATCGCCCAAGCCGACAGTACGGGTGATCATCGGGGCGAGGGCGTTGGGGTTCTTGCAGATCATGGCGAAGGCTTCGGCGAATTCCTGCGGCGAGTAGGCGAAGACGAATTGCAGGCAGAGACCCTTCTGCAGGAGGAAGGCCGGCTCGATGACATCGTCGTCCTTGCAAGTACCGATGCCGACGATGGTGGCGCCGACCGGCGCCGAGCGGGCGATGTTCATCAGCAGGCCCGGCATGCCCACGCAGTCGAAAAAGATCGCCCGCTCACGCCGCTTGAGCGCCGGATCGACCGCCATGGAATCCGACAGACCGACCGGCAGGCCAAGACTGTCCCACCAATCTTCGGCGGCGGGATCCTGCGCGCCCATCACGACATCCGCGCCTAATTTCTCCGCCATCGCGCGCCGGGCAGGATTGGGCTCGATCGCCATGATCGGACCAAGGCCCAACGCCTTCAGCCGGGCGATGACGAACAGCCCGACCGGGCCGCAACCGACCACGCCGAAAGCACAGGTCTCGTCCGGCCGGGCGGCATTGATCGCGTGCACCGCTACCGCCAGCGGCTCGGTCAGCGCGGCGATTTCGTCGGGAACATGGTCGGGTACCGGCGAGGCCATCGCTTCGTCGATCAGCATCGCCTCGGCGAAGGCGCCGTTGAA
>JANONQ010000034.1:0-3851 GCA_031420935.1 Novosphingobium sp.
CGGTGAGATGGTGGATGTTGGGCGTTTCGTACCAGGCGACCGGCAGCAGCCGCGTTACCGGCATCCGCCCGCCCGTCAGCAGCGACAGCCGCACCCGCCAGTGGGCGAAATTGGGAAAGCTGACGACCGCGTGCCGCCCGATCCGCAGCAATTCCTCCAGCGCCTGGTCCGGCCGCATCATCGTTTGCAGGGTTTCGCTAAGGATGGCGTAGTCAAACGACTTGTCGGGATAGAACGCCAGGTCGGCGTCGGCATCGCCCTGGATCACCGACAGGCCCTTGGCGACACAGGCGGCAACATCGCCGCCGTCAATCTCCATGCCGCGTGCGTCACAGCCGCGCCGGTCGCGCAGCGCCTCGAGCAAGGTTCCGTCCCCGCAGCCGATATCGAGCACGCGGGAGCCCGGCGCGACATGGGCGGCAATCAGCGCGAGGTCGGGACGCAGCTGGCTCACTGGCTCAGAAACCCGGTCACCACCCGGTCGAGCGCCGGCACGTCGAGCAGGAAACTGTCATGGCCGAAGGGGGCCGACAGTTCGACGAAGCTCACCGGCGCGCCGGCAGCATTGAGCGCGTGGGCAAGGCCGCGCGACAGTTCGGTTGGGTACAGCCAGTCGGAATCGAAGCTGACGACGCAAAAGCGCGCTTTGGTTTGCGCGAAGGCATCCGCCAGCCGGCCGCCATGTTCCTCGGCGAGGTCGAAATAGCTCATCGCGCGGGTAATATAGAGGTAAGAGTTGGCGTCGAACCGCTCGGTAAAAGTCAGCCCTTGATGGCGCAAATAGCTTTCGATCTGGAAATCGGCGTCGAAACCGAAGGTCTTGGTTTCACGGTTCTGCAGGCGGCGGCCAAATTTCTCGGTGAGGCTGGCCTCGGAGAGATAGGTGATATGCGCCGCCATCCGCGCCACCCCGAGGCCAGCAGCCGGGGTTTTGCCGGTGCCGTAATAGTTGCCGCCCTGCCAGTCCGGGTCGGCCATCACCGCCTGGCGGCCGACTTCCTGGAAGGCGATATTCTGCGCCGGCATGGTCGCGGTGGCGCCGATCGCCAGCACGCGGCTGGCGATGCCAGGCCAGTTGGCGGCGAGGCTGAGCCCCTGCATGCCGCCCATCGAGCCGCCGACGACTGCGTATAACTTCTCGATCCCCAGCGCTTCGAGCAGCGCCACCTGCGCGCGCACCATGTCGCGGATGGTGATCACCGGGAAGCGCATCGCCCAGGGCTGGCCATCGGGGCTGGGTGAGGACGGCCCGGTCGAGCCCATGCAGCCGCCCAGCACATTGGCGCAGATAACGCAGAACCGGTTGGTATCGACTGGCTTGCCGGGCCCGACCAGACGGTCCCACCAGCCCGGCTTGCCCGTGATCGGATGCGGACTGGCGAGATACTGGTCGCCGCTGGTGGCGTGGCAGACGAGAATGGCGTTGTCGCGGTCCGACGAGAGCGTGCCATAGGCCTCATAGGCAATCCGTACGCCGGCCAGCTGCTGGCCGCCATCGAGCAGCAGCGGCGCGGGGAGTTCCAGCATCTGGCTGGTGGTCAAGCTGGTGGCGGTGGCCATGGTGGCTGCGGATTGGGGGAGGGCCGAGCCTGTGTCAATTCCTCCACCTGCCGGGACGAAGGGCTGTCAATAGAGCGCAACACTGCTATGCGCACCCGCGCTATGGCCCTCGCTCCCGCCCCCAAGCCCTGGATCGCCGCGATCCATGCTTATGTCCCCGGCAAATCCGCCGGAAGGGACGGCCGGCTGCTGATCAAGCTGTCGGCCAACGAGAACCCGCTCGGCACCAGCCCCCTGGCGCTGGCGGCGATGGATGCGGCGACCGCAAACCCGTCGCGCTACCCCGATCCCGACTGCAAGGCGCTGCGCGCCGCGATCGGGGCGCTGAATGGCATCGACCCGGCGCTGATCGTGTGCGGCACTGGCTCGGACGAATTGCTGCACCTCGCCGCCCAGGGCTACGCCGGGCCGGGCGACGAGGTGATTTATGTGCATTACGGCTTTGCGGTCTACGATATCGCCGCGCGGCGCTGCGGCGCTAGCCCGGTGGTCGCGCCCGACGCCGATTACGGCACCGATGTCGATGCGCTGCTGGCGCTGGTGACGCCGCAGACCCGCGTCGTCTTCGTCGCTAACCCCAACAATCCGACCGGCAGCTACATCGGCGCTGGCGAAATGGCGCGGCTGCACGCCGCCCTGCCGCGCGATGTGCTGCTGGTGATCGACCAGGCTTACGGCGAATATGTCGCAGCCGTTGACGAGGATGGGGGCCTGGCGCTCGCCCGGGCGCAGGACAATGTGCTGGTCACCCGCACGTTTTCAAAGATTTACGGCCTCGCCGGCGAACGCATCGGCTGGGGCACCGGCGCGCGCGGCATCGTCGATACGCTGAATCGTATCCGCGGCCCGTTCAATGTTTCGGGCACCGGTCAGGCAATGGCGCTGGCGGCGCTGGCCGATCAGGAGTTCGTTGAGACCTCACGCCGCCACAATGCCGCCGAGCGCGCCCGCTTCGCCGCCGCGCTAGAGGCGATGGGCAACCACGGCCTCCGGCCGCTGCCCAGCCAGGCCAATTTTGTGCTTGTCTTGTTCGAGGGCGGGCTGAGTGCCGAGGCAGCCTACGAGGGGCTGATGGAGCGCGGCACCATCACTCGCTGGCTGCCGGGCCAAGGTCTGCCGCACGGCCTGCGCATCACCATCGGTACGGCGGAGCAGATGGACGCGATTGCCCTGGCCCTGCGCGAAATGGCGGAGGCCGCACAATGACCTTCCAGCGCATCGCGATCATCGGCCTCGGTCTGCTGGGCGGCTCGATCGGACTGGCGGTGCGCGAATATCTGCCCGGCGCGGCGACCACCGGCTATGACCTCGATCCGGCGACGCGAAAGCGTGCCGGCGAACGCGCCCTTACCGATACCATCTGCGAAACCGCCGGCGAAGCGGTGCGCGCGGCCGATCTGGTCATTTTCTGCGTGCCCCCCGGGGTTATGGGCGAGGCGGCGATGGAGATCGCCGGTGCGCTGCCCGCAGGCGCGCTGGTCAGCGATGTTGGCTCGTGCAAGCAATCGATTGCGCAGGCGCTCAGCGCGGCGCTGCCGGGCCATGCGATCATCCCCGCCCATCCGGTGGCCGGCACCGAGAACAGCGGGCCGGACGCCGGCTTTGCCGCGCTGTTCCACAACCGCTGGTGCATCCTCACCCCGCCGGCCAATGCCGATCCGGCCTTGCTCGCGCAGCTGACGCAGTTCTGGCAGGCGCTTGGTGCCAATGTCGATGTGATGGATGCCGGGCACCATGACCTGGTGCTTGCCGTCACCAGCCATCTGCCCCATCTGATCGCCTATACAATCGTCGGCACCGCCTCGGACCTCGAAGACGTGACGCAGAGCGAAGTGATCAAATATTCCGCCGGGGGTTTTCGCGATTTCACCCGCATCGCCGCGTCAGACCCGACGATGTGGCGCGACGTGTTCCTGTCGAACAAGGAGGCGGTGCTGGAAATGCTCCAGCGCTTCACCGAGGATCTGACGGCGCTGCAACGAGCAATCCGCGTCGGCGACGGCGACGCCCTGTTCGGCCATTTCGCCCGCACCCGCGCCATCCGCCGCTCGATCATCGCCGAGGGCCAGGACGATGCCCGGCCCGATTTCGGGCGGAGCGATCACGGGGACGGGTAGCTATTCCCCCTCCCGCGAGCGGGAATGGGGTTCACAAATCCTCCGCCTTCATCCCCACCAGCGGCGTCACCGGTTCATGCGCCGTCATCCGGGCGAGCAGCAGGCCCAGTTCGTGTTCGGCCATGACGATCCCGCGATGCGCCGGACGGACGAAGCCGACCTCCGCCATGTGCC
>JANONQ010000035.1:0-2351 GCA_031420935.1 Novosphingobium sp.
AACAGCTACGGCAGCGGCGATGAGGCCAAGCTGTACGAGCTGGTCTGGAAACGCGCGCTGGCCAGCCAGATGGCCTCCGCCAGCCTTGAGCGCACCAGTGTCACCCTGCGCGATCCCGCCGGCAAGCACGAGCTGCGCGCCACCGGGCAGGTGGTGAAGTTCCCCGGCTTCCTCGCGGTCTATGAGGAGGGCCGCGATCAGGCCAAGGATGGCGAGGAGGACGAATCCGGATTGCTTCCGGCCATGGCCAAGGGCGATACGCCGGCGAAGAAGGGTGTCGATGCCGCGCAGCATTTTACCCAGCCGCCGCCGCGTTTTTCGGAAGCCAGCCTGGTCAAGCGGCTCGAGGAGCTCGGCATCGGCCGGCCTTCGACCTATGCCTCGACCTTACAGGTGCTGAAGGACCGCAACTACGTTCGCACCGAGAAAAACCGTTTCTTTGCCGAGGAGAGCGGGCGACTCCTCACCGCCTTTCTCGAACGCTTCTTCCCGCGCTACGTCGGGTACGATTTCACCGCCGGGATGGAGGACGAGCTCGACGAAGTGTCGGGCGGGCGGGCGGCGTGGAAATCTGTGCTCGAAGCCTTCTGGAAGGACTTCAAGCCCAAGTCCGACGAGGTGATGGAACGCAAGCCCTCGGAAGTCACCGAGGCGCTCGACGAGTTCCTGTCGGACTATTTGTTTCCGCCGCGCGATGACGGCTCCGACCCGCGGCTGTGCCCGAAATGCGAGGCTGGGCGGCTCAGCTTGCGCGGCGGACGGTTCGGCGCTTTCGTCGCCTGCTCGAACTATCCGGAATGCAAATTTACCCGCAAATTCGCCCAGCCTGGCGGTAATGGCGCGGAAAGCGGGGGCGACGATGTCGAGGTCGGCAAGCACCCGGAGAGCGGCGAAAGCATCACCCGCCGGACCGGGCGTTTCGGCCCCTATATCCAGCTCGGCGAGGGCAAGGAGGCCAAGCGCGCCTCTATTCCCAAGGACATCCCCGAACTGGATCTCGACTGGGCGGTGAAACTGCTCAGCTTGCCGCGCAGCATCGGCGATCACCCCGAGACGCAGCTGCCGATCACCGCCAGCATAGGGCGTTACGGGCCCTACCTCGCGCATAATGGCAAATACGCCAAGCTGCGCGCGACAGCGGAAGTGTTCGAGACCGGCATGAACGCGGCGGTCGCCAAGCTGGCCGATGCGGCGAACGGTGGCGGGCGGGGCGCGCGGGCGGCAGCCGAGCCGCTCAAGACCTTTGGTCCGCATCCGACCTCGGGCGGCGAGATGAAACTGATGGCGGGGCGCTACGGCCCCTACGTCACCGACGGCACCACCAACGCCACGCTTACTCGCGGCACCGAGCCCGAGACGTTGACCGCCGAGCAAGCGGTCGTGCTGATCGATGAGAAGGCGGCGAAGGGGCCATCGACTGGCAAAGGACGCAAGAAGGCTCCGGCGAAGAAGAAGGCGGCACCGAAGAAAGCGGCTGTGAAGAAGGCTCCGGCGAAAAAGGCGAAATAATTTCACCCCTCCCCTGAAGAGGAGGGGCGAAGAGAAAGGTGCCCCATGCCCGAACCATTCACCCGCCACCGCCAGCCCTGGCGCTCCGATGAAGTAGCCACGCTGCGCACGCTGGCGGCCAAGGGCATGGGCCTCAAGGCGATCGCCAAGGCACTCAAGCGCAGCGAGGAATCGACCAAGGACCGGGCGAAAGAGGACGGGATCGCGATTGCGAAGTTGCGGTAGTTTCTCCCCTTTTGCCGCCCCTACCGCTGCCCTTCCAGCCACCCCAGCATGATCCCCGCAAACACCTCCGGGTACTCCACCATCGGGATATGCCGCGCGTTGGCGATCTCCTGATACCGTGCCCCGGGGATCAACTCGGCGATCTGTCGGTTCAGCTCGGGCGGCGTTCCCGGATCGTCATCCCCGCAGACCACCAATGTCGGAACCCGCAGCGAGGGCAGCCGGTCCAGCACATCGAACCGGCCAAGCGCCACGGCTCCGCCGATGTAGCCCTCCGGCGTGGTATTGGCGATCATGTTCCACACCTGCCGCCAGCGGTTTTCATGGGCTGGGCGGAAGGCGTCGGTGAACCAGCGGGTCATGGTCGCGTCGGCCAGGGGTTCGACCGAGCTGTCTGCGCGGATCGTAGCGAAGCGTTCGCTCCACATCTCGGGCGGGCCGGGAACGGTTTTTGGCGAGGTGCCGATCAGCATCAGCGAGTGCAGCCGGCCCGCATGATCCAGCGCCAGCGTCTGGCCGATCATACCGCCGATCGACACGCCGGCGAAGTGCATCCGCTCGATGCCGAGGAAATCAAGCACTTGTACGACATCCGCCGCCAGCTCCGCTATCGTACA
>JANONQ010000036.1:0-7534 GCA_031420935.1 Novosphingobium sp.
CACCTCGCGTTTTGGCTATGATGCTGCGGCGAACTACAAGACGGGCGACCTGAGCGAAATCATCGCTGCCTTGGCGCCGCAAGGAACCGATGTGTTCTTTGACAATGTCGGCGGGCCGATCCTCGATACCGTAATCCGCACAATGAACGTGGCCGGGCGGATCGTGCAATGCGGCACGGCGTCCATCGCCAACTGGTATCCCGTGCCCATCGGCCTGCGCAATGAGCGCGAAGTGCTGATGCGGCGGCTGCAATGGGGCGGCTTTGTGATCTTCGACCACGCAGCCGATTACCCTGCCGCGCTGGCCCACCTAGCCCCGTTGGTGGCGGATGGCAGCCTTGTGCATGACGAGGATATTGCCGCCGGGTTCGAGGCGGCCCCGGGCGCAATCGCGCGGCTTTATGCCGGGGATAACGAAGGTAAGTCGCTTATTTTCGTGGGGTGAGGGGGCGAGGCCCTTTGCGCGTGGTGGAGGAAAGCAACAAGCTTCGGAGCAGTGTGCTGGCTGACGAATTTGCGGATGACAGGAGAAGATCATGACAGGCAACCCCTTTTCGCTGACAGGAAAGGTGGCGGTGATCACCGGGTCATCGCGCGGAATTGGCCGGGCGGCGGCGGAAATCATGGCGGCGCAAGGCGCGAGCGTGGTGATCTCCTCGCGCAAGGCTGATGCTTGCGAGGCTGTCGTTGCGCAGCTTGCGGCGGCGGGCCATCAGGCGCTGGCCGTACCCGCCCATGCCGCGCGCGAAGCGGATGTCGAACGCCTGATCGCCGCGACGCTCGATCGCTTCGGACGGATCGATATTCTTGTCGCCAATGCGGGGATCAATCCTTCGTTCGATCCGCTTACCGAACTGCCCGAAGACAGCTTCAACAAGATCATGGAAATGAATGTGTCCGGTCCGCTTCGGCTTGCCCGGCACGGCTTGCCGGTGCTCGCGAAGCAGGGCGGGTCGATGGTGATGACGTCGTCGGTCAACGCCGTTGTCGGAATGAAGGGCAGCGGTGCCTATGGCCCGTCCAAGGCGGCAGTCGAATCGATGGTGCGTCAGTTGGCGGTCGAATGGGGGGAGAAGGGCGTGCGGGTCAACGCGGTATCGCCCGGCACTGTTCGCACCGACATGATCCGGGCGCTCACCGAAAGGCCGGGCTTCATCGACACGATACGAGCCGGAACGCCGCTACAGCGGATTGCCGAACCTGAGGATGTCGGCGCGGTGATCGCGTTCCTCGCCTCCGATGGCGCTCGCCACATGACCGGCCAGGTGCTCACGGTCGACGGCGGGGGATTGATAATGCGCGGCCTCGCCTGATCCAGCCTTGCCAAGCGCGCAATAAGGTATGCAAGCAAATGGCGGAAAAACTGGTCGGGGAAAGAGGATTCGAACCTCCGGCCCCTGCCTCCCGAAGACAGTGCTCTACCAGGCTGAGCTATTCCCCGACCGATCGTTCGCCCTCCCGATCAACTCAGGGGGGCGAGGCAGGAGCGGGCCTATAGTCAGCGACGCGCGGGGTGGCAAGCGGGCAATCGCGCGGCTAGGGTATGCGGATGGCCAGCGCTGCGTCCCGTTCCGATTCTCCCGACGCGCAGCATTGGGAATGGCAATACCTCGATTTGATGCGCCGCATCCGGGATGAGGGCGATGAGCGGATCGACCGTACCGGGGTCGGCACCCGCTCGATATTCGGCGCCGAGCTGCGCTTTGATCTGGCTGATAGCGCGGTGCCGCTACTGACCACCAAGCGGGTTTACTGGAAGACGGCGACGCGCGAGTTCCTGTGGTTCCTCACCGGACAAACCAATATCCGCGCCCTTTGCGCCCAAGGAGTCGAGATCTGGACCGACTGGCCACTGGACCGCTACCGGCGCGAGACCGGCGAGGATATTGCCCGCGCCGTGTTCTCGCAGCGCATCGTCGCGGATGAGGCATTCGCGCAGGCGTGGGGCGATCTCGGGCCGGTCTATGGCAAGCAGTGGACCGACTGGCCGGTTTACGAGCCGGCTGGTGACGGCCTGTTCAGCAAGCGCGCGCAGGGGGTCAATCAGGTCGCTCAGGTGGTCGAGAGCCTGCGCAGCAATCCCGGCAGCCGCCGCCATATCGTCGAGGGCTGGAACGTCGCCGAGCTTGACGCCATGGCGCTGCCGCCCTGCCACAAGAGCTACCAGTTTCACGTCAGCGGAAACCGGCTGTCGGGCCTGCTTTACCAGCGCAGCTGCGACGTCGCGCTCGGCCTGCCGTTCAACTTGTGGGGCGCTGCGCTGTTCATCCGGTTGCTGGCGCAACAGTGCGATCTGGAACCGGGCGAGTTGGTATGGGTTGGAGGAGATGTGCATCTCTACCGCAATCACGCTGCCCTGGTCGAAGAGCAGCTATCGCGCCGGCCTGCGGGACAGCCGCGGCTGGATATTGTGCGGCGGCCGGCATCGATTTTCGATTATGACATCGCCGACTTCTCGGTGACAGGCTACGCACCGCAGGCTCCGATTTCCGCGCCGATCGCGGTTTGACATAAGGGTCCGCAAGGTCGGGCCGGTTTTGATGGAATTGAGATGCCCGGCAGTGGAGGCAAGCCTGGTTACAAGCGCGGCAATCTGCCTCCGCTCGAACTCCACGTTCCCGAACCGAAATACCGCCCGGGCGACACGGTCGATTATTCCGATCTGGCGATCCCCCTCGCGGGAGCGCAGCCGCGCCCGGATGAAGCCTGTGCGCCGGCCGAGACCCATCCGCTCTGCCTCGATCTCGTCCGGGTTCTGGACGACGACAACCGCGCTGTCGACCCGTGGGATCCCAGGCTTGATCCCGAGACGCTGCGCCGCATGCTGCGGGTCATGGCGCTCACCCGCGCCTTCGACGAGCGCATGTTTCGCGGCCAGCGGCAGGGCAAGACCAGCTTCTACATGAAATGCACCGGCGAGGAGGCGACCTCGGTCGCCGCCGCCTTCGCGCTGGCCGACGACGACATGGTCTTCCCCAGCTACCGCCAGCAGGGCATCCTGATCGCGCGCGGTTATCCGCTGGTCGAGATGGCCAACCAGATTTATTCGAACCGCGCCGACCGGCTGAAAGGCCGCCAGCTGCCGGTGATGTATTCCTCGCGCGATTTCGCCTTCTTCACCATTTCGGGCAATCTCGCGACGCAATATCCCCAGGCGGTCGGCTGGGCGATGGCCTCGGCGATTCAGGGTGACAGCCGCATCGCTGCCGGCTGGATCGGCGAGGGATCGAGCGCCGAGGGCGATTTCCATGCGGCAATGACCTTTGCCGCGGTGTTTAATGCACCGGTTGTCCTCAATGTTATCAACAACCAATGGGCGATCTCGAGCTTTTCGGGCTTCGCCGGATCTGAGCGCACCAGCTTCGCTGCCCGCGCCATCGGTTATGGCATTGCGGGTTTGCGGGTTGACGGTAACGATGCGCTTGCGGTCTATGCTGCGGTGCAGTGGGCCGCCAACCGCGCGCGGGCCAATGCCGGGCCGACGCTGATCGAGCACTTCACCTACCGCGCCGACGCGCATTCCACCTCGGATGACCCTTCCGCCTACCGCTCCGCCCAGGAACGCGAGGAATGGCCGCTCGGCGATCCCGTCACGCGGCTAAAACGCCACCTGATCGCGCTGGACGAATGGTCAGTCGAGCAGCACGAGGCGATGGACCGCGAGGTTGCCGAGGAAGTCCGCGCGGCGGCCAAGCAGGCGGAGAAGAACGGGATCCTCGGGCAAGGGCTCCACCATCCGTTCCACACCATGTTCGAGGATGTCTACGAGGAGCTGCCCTGGCATCTGGAGGAGCAGGCCGCGCAGGCGATCCGCGAGCGGCGGCTCAAATGGCCCGACTGGAAGGAATGACAATGGTCGAGGAAGGCCCGGTCTCGCTGTCGGATGCGCCCACCCGCCGGCTCAGCATGATCGAGGCGATCAACGAGGCGCTCGATATAATGCTCGAACGCGATCCCAATGTCGTGATCTTCGGCGAGGATGTCGGCTATTTCGGCGGGGTGTTCCGGGCGACGGCGGGGCTCCAGCAAAAATTCGGCAAGACCCGCGTATTCGATACGCCGATCAACGAATGCGGCCTCATCGGCGTGGCGGTGGGGATGGGCGCCTATGGGCTGCGGCCGGTGCCGGAGATCCAGTTCGCCGATTACATCTATCCCGGCCTCGACCAGCTGATCTCCGAAGCGGCGCGGCTGCGCTACCGCTCGGCCGGCGAGTTTACCGCGCCGATCACCGTGCGCGCGCCGTTCGGCGGCGGCATTTTCGGCGGTCAGACCCACAGTCAGAGCCCCGAGGCGCTGTTCACCCATGTCGCCGGCTTGAAGACGGTCATCCCCTCAACCCCGCACGACGCCAAGGGCCTGCTGATCGCAGCGATCGAGGACAACGATCCGGTGATCTTCTTCGAGCCCAAGCGCATCTACAACGGTCCGTTCGATGGCTATTACGAAAGACCGGCAACGCCCTGGGCCAAGCATCCCGGCAGTGACGTGCCTGAAGGCTATTACTCGATCCCGCTTGGCAAGGCCCGGATCGTGCGCGAGGGCGAGGCGCTGACGGTGCTCGCCTATGGCACGATGATCCATGTCGCCGAGGCGGTGCTGGCCGAAAAAGGCATCGATGCCGAGATCATCGATCTGCGCACACTGGTGCCGCTTGACATTGAGGCTGTGGAAAAGTCAGTGCAAAAGACCGGGAAATGCCTGGTGATACATGAGGCGACCCGAACCTCGGGGTTTGGCGCCGAGCTCGCCGCGCTGGTGCAGGAGCGCTGCTTCTACCACCTCGAGGCGCCGATCGAACGCGTCACCGGCTTCGACACGCCCTATCCGCATAGCCTGGAGTGGGCCTATTTCCCCGGTCCGATCCGCATCGGCGAGGCCGTTGACCGGCTGCTGGCGGGCTGACAGCGATGGCGCGCTACATTTTTCGCCTGCCGGATATTGGCGAAGGCATCGCCGAGGCGGAGATTGTCGCCTGGCACGTCAAGCTGGGTGACCGGGTCGAGGAAGACGGCCGCCTCGCCGACATGATGACCGACAAGGCGACGGTCGAGATGGAAAGCCCGGTTGCCGGGACGGTGGTGGAATTGGCAGGCGAGGTTGGCGATGTGGTGGCGATCCGCTCGCCGCTGGTGGTGCTGGAGATTGAGGGTGAGGAGCTTGGTCCTTCAACAAGCTCAGGACGAGCGAATGTTTTGGATGAGCCCGATGCGCTTGACGAAAGCCAAATTTCCCAAGCAGCAACCCAATCTGCCCCGCCCACAACGCCCGCTCATCCTGAGCTTGTCGAAGGATGCGCGCCAAGCTCATCCCCACATGCCAAATCCCTCGCCTCCCCGGCGGTCCGCGCCCGGGCTCGCAGCCTGGGCATCGATCTGGCCGCCATCCCGCCGGGCAGCGACGGCCGCGTCCATCACGCCGATCTCGACACTTTTCTCGCCGCCCGCGCTCCACCCCGCGCGGCTGTGGATAAAGCCGTGCCCAAACCTGTCGATGAGGTCACTGGCGCCAGCGAGCAGATCAAGGTCATCGGCCTGCGCCGCCGCATTGCCGAAGCGATGGCAGCCTCAAAGCGGCACATACCGCACTTCTCCTATGTCGAGGAATGCGATGTTACCGCGCTCGAGGCCCTCCGCGCCGAATTGAACGAAATGCGCCTCCTTCGATCCTTCGACAAGCGCAGGATGAGCGGAATTCAGGATGAGCGCCCGAAGCTGACGGTCCTGCCGCTGCTGATCCGGGCGATCTGCCAGGCCTTGCCGGAATTCCCGATGATCAACGCGCGGTTCGACGATACGGCGGAGGTGGTCACCCGCTATACCTCGGTCCATCTCGGGATCGCGGTGCAAACCCCGGCCGGACTGGTGGTGCCGGTGGTCCGCGATGCGCAGGTGCTCACTCTGTGGGAACTTGTGGCCGAGATCGCCCGGCTAGCCGAGGCTGCCCGCGACGGCAGCGCAAAGTCGGCGGAATTATCAGGCTCTACTCTTACCGTGACCTCGCTGGGCCCGCTCGGCGGGATTGCCACTACGCCGGTGATCAACCGCCCCGAAGTCGCGATCATCGGGCCGAACCGGATCGTCGAGCGACCGGTCTTCGTGCCCGACGGGGCAGGCGGCGAGCGCATCGAGAAACGCAAGCTGATGAACATCTCGATCAGTTGCGACCACCGCGTGGTCGATGGCTGGGATGCGGCGTCGTTCGTTCAGGCGGTGAAGACGCGGTTGGAGCGGCCGATGCTGCTGCTGGCGGGGTGATCCCTTAACGCACAATCCCGCTGTAGGCGATCCGGCCAGCCCTGGTAGCTGCTTGATCCGCCGGCACGCGCCAGCGCACATGCGTCACATCCTCGGCCGTTGCATAACGCTCGCCGAAGCGGAGTTCCCCCAGCCGTCCCCAGCTTCGTCCGCCATCGGCCGAGACCTGCTCGTCGTCGCGGGCGCTGGCCTGAAAGGCGATGGCGCGGGGGAGGGGGTTGATCAGGGTAAAGCCGCCTTTGCCGCCCGCGCGGCGCCAGCTGACGATCGTCACCACCCGGTCGCCCCGGCTGAGGCGGCTGGCGGGTTCAAGATTGCGGATATTGCCCGGCTGCAGCCGCTCGACGAACACCGCGCTGTCAAGCGCTACGCCCGGATTGGCCAGTGCCGGTGCGGCTGTCGCGGTCATAGCTGCCGCGATGACCAGAGCCAGCCGTTTGATTGCACGTTCGAACACCCGCATTTGCTCCCGCACCGCCCGTCAACGGGCGTTCCGGGACTCTTTTCGCAAGCGAAGGAAAATTTATGGTTAATGCCGGGATAAGCTGAGTGGGGCGCAAATGCCGCTCCGCTTGAGGGGAGCGGCGAAGTGGCGGCAAACGCTGTCCGGCGATGTTCGCCAAGCCAGTTGACAGCCCCGGTAGGCTGCCTTAGTGGCGCGGCCTCCAACCAATGCGCGGGTGTAGCTCAGTTGGTTAGAGTGCCGGCCTGTCACGCCGGAGGCCGCGGGTTCAAGTCCCGTCACTCGCGCCATTTTCCGCCAAAAATGCCATCGCCGCAAGGCGTTTGGCTAGGCGGTTTTTCTCGCAAGAGCAAAGTTCATTTGCGGCGCGGCCCCCATGGTCGCCGGCAGCACCTAGCGCCAGCGGCCGGTCTCCATCCATTTCAGCCAGCTCCTGACCGGCATGAGCCACAGCCACAGTACGCCGAGCAGCACATAGACCGGCAGCTGCGCCAGGCCGGACCAGCCGTCCATCAGCGGTGCCAGATAGGTCGCAATCAGCATGGCATAGGCGAACAGTACCACCACCAGCGCGAGTACGCCCGCCGGTATCCGCCAGGTCGGTTCGCTGCGCATCAGTCGTGCCCTTCGTAAAAGCGTGTCGGCGTGACAACCGCTTGCAATTGCCGGTCGTGGGGCTCGCCAGGCAGTTCCTCGCTCAGCTGGCAATCCCAGGCAAGCCCCACCGCCCTGACCGAGGGGTGCGCCGCCAGCCAGCGGTCGTAATGCCCGGCACCCTGGCCCAGCCGGTCACCGCGCGGTGTAAAGGCCAGTA
>JANONQ010000037.1:0-1574 GCA_031420935.1 Novosphingobium sp.
CAGATCGGCGGCCAGTTCGCCGATCCGCGCATCTGGCTGCCGGTGGCGCTGATCCTCGGCGCATTCGCCCTGATCCCGGCGATGCCGCAGAGTATTTTCCTCCCCGCCAGCGCGCTCGCCTTCACCCTGTGGCATAAATTGCGCCAACGTGCGGTCCGGCCCGAAACGGCGGCAGTTACGGAAGAGCCGTTCGATCCGGCGCGCATCACGCTGGAAGACGTGTCCGATCACACGCTGGTCACCATCGAGCTGGGCTACGGCCTGGTCCATCTGGTCGACGACAGGCGCGGCTCGCCGCTGGTGGCGCGGATCACCGGGGTGCGCAAGCAGCTCAGCCAGAGCTTCGGCTTCGTCGTGCCGCAGTTCCGGGTGCGCGATGCGCTGGAGCTGGCACCCGGTGACTACCGCATCATGCTGGGAGGCGTGCCGCTCGGCGGGGGGAGTATCCGGCCCGAGCGGATTCTCGCCATCAATGCGGGCGAAGCGCGCGAGAACCACGGTCTCAAGGGCGAGGAGACCCGCGATCCCAGCTTCGGTTGCCCGGCGCTGTGGATTGATCCCGCGGCGCGCGATTCGGCCATTGCCGAGGGGTTCCTGACGGTCGATGCCAGCACCGTCATCGCCACCCACCTCAACCAGTTGCTCGGTGACCGCCCGCAGGCGCTGCTCGGCCCGGATGAAGTGCGCAGCCTGCTCGACGGGGTGAAAGAGCATGCGGCGGGGCTAGTCGAGACGATCTATCCGCAGCCGCTGCCGCTTGCCGCCGTCACCCGGCTGCTGCGCGCGCTGCTGGAGGACGGCATCCCGATCGGCCACCCGCTGCCGATCCTGTCCAGCCTCAGTCAGGCGGTGCAGCAAACTTTGGAGCACGACCGGCTGGTCGAAATGCTGCGCAGCGATCTCGGCGCGCTGATCGTCGGGCGCATCTGCGCGCCGCACGAGCGGCTGCCGGTGGTTACGCTCGATGCCGCGCTTGAAGGCATGATCGTCCAAGGGCTGCACGATCCCGGCACCGGCCAGCCAGTGATCGAGCCGGACCTCGCCCGCACCATCGGCGAGCGCATCGCCGCCCTGATCGCCGCGAGAGGGCCGGGTGCGCCGCCACTAGCGCTGATCGTCCAGCCCCGCGCGCGCCGCTGCCTCGCCACATTGCTGCGGATGCGTGCGCCGTCCTGCCTGGTCCTGTCGATTTCCGAACTGCCGCCCGCTCAGCCCATCGAAGTCATCGATGTGATCGGCGGGGAGCCTCCGCCGCCCATTGGCCTGCCGCATCCCGAATTCCACGATCTTGAAAGAACGGCCGCATGAAACACGACCATAAAGCCTTCGCCGCTGCAGCCGCCTACAGGGGCGATACCGCCGACCGTATCCGCCGCTTCCTGCCGATGGTGCGCCGGCTCGCCTGGCATGTGCACGGCTCCGGCCGGCCGGGTATCGAGCTGGAGGATCTGGTCCAGTCCGGCCTGGTCGCACTTACCGAATGTGCCCAGAAACACACCGGGCCGACCGAGGACGGCTTTGCCGCCTATGCCAAGATGCGCGTGCGCGGGGCGATGGTCGATCTCATTCGCCGC
>JANONQ010000038.1:0-4691 GCA_031420935.1 Novosphingobium sp.
CAGGAAGGCCGCCGCTCCCATCATCCGGGCTGCGCCCTGGCCGAACAGCGCCAGCCACGCGGGAACGCCGAACATCAGCACAAGACTGGTGACCGTTGCCGCCAGCAGAAGCGGCGAATAGCGCAGTTGGGCATAGGCCGAACGGGCGATCATCGACCCGACCTCGCCGGCGCTGCGATAGGGCCGGATGCTGCGCGAGCGGTGGGTAAGGCCGAGCCAGATCGGCCCCTGCCGCTTGATCAGCGCGCCAAGAGCGCAATCGTCGATCAGCGCCCCTCGGATCGCGGCGATGCCGCCAGCCGCCGCCAGCGTCTCGCGCTCGACCAGCACACAGCCGCCTGCCGCTCCGGCAATTTTTTGCGCCCACCCGCCCCGCCGATTGATCCAGTTGAACGGGTAGAGCATCATGAAGAAATAAACGAAAGCCGGCACCAGCGCCCGCTCGGGCCAGGTCCGGCAGTGCAGCTCGGCCATAAACGAAACCAGCCTGCGCTGCTTGCCCTCGGCGATGGTGACCAGCCGCCGCAAGGTGTCCGGCGCATGCTCAATATCGGCGTCGGTCAGCCACAGATAACGCGGCGTTCCAGCCTCGGTGATGCCCTGCGACAAGGCCCAGAGCTTACCGGTCCAGCCGGGAGCCAGCGGTGCGCCCGGCAGCACTGCCACCCGCTCGCTACCTAGCCTCGCTGCAATCGCACCGGTGTCGTCGGTACTGTTGTCGTCGATCAATATTATACGAAATGACCCCGGATAATCCTGTACGGATAGGCTGCCGAGCGAGCGGGCGATGACATCCGCCTCGTTACGCGCCGGCACTACGGCGACAACATCGGGCCATTCACGTGGCTCCCGCACGATCACGCGGTCGTCGCGCTCGCGGCACAGCCAGAAGCCGGTAGCGGCCAGTCCCGCCCAGATCGCCAGCGCCACGGCCCCCAGCGCGATCACCGCACCATCCCCTGCGCGCGGAACCAGTCCAGCGCCTCGACCAACGCCTCGGCGTAGGGCCTCGCCTTATATCCGAGTTCGCGTTCCGCCTTGGCCGAGCTGTAATACATGTGGTGCCGGGCCATCCGCAGCGAATCGAGCGTCAGGAAAGGCTCGCGGCCGGAAACCCGCGCCCATCGCTCGGCTGCCCAGGCGAGCGGGAACAGCGGTCCGACCGGCAGTTCGACCTTCGGCGGCTTACGGCCGAGGATGCGGGCGATCTCGCCGAGCATCGCGCCAAGCGCCACATCCTGCCCGCCCAGCACATAGCGCTCGCCAACTCGCCCCTTCTCCGCAGCCAGCACATGTCCCGCGGCGACATCGTCGACATGGACGAGGTTCAACCCGCTGTCGACAAAGGCCGGCATGCCGCCGTTCGCCGCCTCGACGATGATCCGCCCGGTTGGCGTCGGCTTGACGTCGCGCGGGCCGATCGGGGTCGAGGGATTGACGATCACTGCCGGCAAGCCTTGCTCAGCGACCATGCGCTCGACCAGCCGCTCGGCAACCACCTTGCTGCGTTTGTAAGCGCCGGTCGCCTGCTCGGGCTGGGCGGGACGGGTCTCGTCGGAAGCGCCGGCGGGGTCGGGCAACAGCGTGGCGACGCTGCTGGTGTAGACGATGCGCCGCACACCTGCGCTCAGCGCAGCTTGCATGACCGCACTGGTCATGGTGAGATTGTTGCGGACGATATCCTCGGGATCGCGGGCCCAGACGCGGTAGTCGGCGGCGACATGGAACAGCTCCCCCGCCCCGGCCACGGCGCGCGCTGCGCTGGCGGCATCGCGCAAATCGGCTTCGACGAGTTCGCCGGGGAAATCGGCAAGATTGGTCCGGACGCTGGACGCGCGCACCACCCCGCGCAGACGCCGCCCGCTCGCCGCCAGCGCATGCGCCACGGCCGAGCCGACAAAGCCGGCCACCCCGGTCACCACAGTCAGATCGCCGCTCACGCGAGGCTCCCTAGAAGATTTTACGGGGAGGCGAAAGACGTGTAAGGGCGCGGCGATGACTTCGGGTGGCTGGATCGGGTACATATTGGCGGCGCTGGCGGTGATTGGAATCGCCTATCAGCTTATCGCGCTTGCTGCGTTGAAGCGCTTTTTTGCACGGCCGGCTCCGCTTGGATCGGGAATCGAGCCAGTCACCATCCTCAAGCCGCTTTTCGGTGCGGAGCCGAGACTGACAGCAAATCTCGCCAGCTTTCTCGACCAGAATTACGCCGGACCGATCCAGATGGTTTTCGGCGTCGGCGATGTGGACGATCCAGCCGCCGCGGCAGTTGAGCAACTGCGACGTCTCGATCCGCAGGCCGCCATCGTCCTGACCACCGGCCCGCGCGGGTGCGGGGCCAATGGCAAGATCGGCAATCTGATGGCGATGATGCCGGCAGCGGCTCAGAACGTTCTGGTGCTATCCGATAGCGATATGGCAGTGGGGCCAGACTATCTCGCCAGGCTGCTCGCAGCGCTTGACCAGCCGGGCGTCGGCGCGGTTACCTGCCTGTATGCCGGGCGGGGCGATGCCGGGATCTGGTCGGAAATCGGCGCGGCGGCAATCAGCTATACCGCGCTGCCCAACATGGTGATGGCGCTTTCGACCAATATTGCCCAGCCCTGCATGGGCTCGACGATCGCCATCCGCCGCGAAACCCTTGAGGCCATCGGCGGCTTCGCCCGCTTCGCCGATCATCTGGCCGACGATTATGCCATCGGCGAAGCGCTGGCGGCACGGCAGCTAAAAGTGGCGGTGCCGCCGATGCTGCTCATCCACGCCTGCGCCGACCGCAGCTTCACCGAATTGTGGCGGCATCATCTGCGCTGGTCGGTGACGATCCGCAGCGTTGCGCCAAAACGGCATGCCGGCTCCGGCGTGACCCATGCGCTGGCCTTTGCCCTGCTGACGACGCCGTTCCAGCCGCTGATCGGCCTCGCCCTGGTAGCGAGTGCACTCGGCGTGCGGTTTTGGCTGGCCCGCAGCGTCGACCGCATCGCCGGCACCTCCCGCACCCCCCTCGTGCTGCTGCCGCTTGCCGATTGTCTGGAATTCACCGCATTTGTCGCTAGTCTGGCGGCCCGGACGATTGATTGGCGCGGCAGCCGGCTTACAATGGCGCCCCGCGGCCGCATCGCGGACTTCACCCCTTCGACAACGGAACCTTCATGAAACGCACGCTTTTTCTGCAGGCCCCCTCCTTCGACGGCTACGACGGGGGTGCCGGCGCGCGCTACCAGATGAAGCGCGAGGTCAAGAGCTTCTGGTATCCAACCTGGCTCGCCCAGCCCGCCGCGATGGTCGAAGGCTCGAAGCTGATCGACGCCCCGGCGCATGATTTGTCGTGGAACGACATCGCCCATGAGGTGGACGGCAAGGAGCTGGTGATCCTCCACACCTCGACGCCTAGCTTCGGCCAGGACGTGCGCACCGCCGAGCTGATCAAGGCGCGCAACCCGCTAGCGATGATCGGCTTCATCGGCGCCAAGGTCGCGGTCGAGCCGGAGAAGTCGCTGAAAGCCAGCAGCGCCATCGATTTCGTCTGCCGCAACGAGTTCGATTACACCGTCGTCGATGTCGCGAACGGCGTGGCGCTGGCCGAGGTGCAGGGCATTTCCTACCGCGCGCCGGATGGCAGCGTGGTCCACAATCCCGACCGCGCGGTAATCGAGAACATGGACGACCTGCCGATGGTCTCGCCGATCTACAAGCGCGACCTCACCATCGAAAAATATTTCGGCGGCTATCTCAAGCACCCCTATGTCAGCTTCTACACCGGGCGTGGTTGCAAGAGCCGCTGCACCTTCTGCCTGTGGCCGCAGACCGTCGGCGGACACAATTACCGCACCCGCTCGATCCCCAAGGTGATCGAGGAGATCCAATACATCCTGCGCGAATTGCCGCAGGTGAAGGAGATTTTCTTCGACGACGACACGCTGACCGACGCGCGCGAGCGGATCGCGGAACTATCAGGCGAAATGGCCAAGCTCGGCTTCGGCGCGCCCGGATTCGGGGTTTCGTGGAGCTGCAACGCCAAGGCCAATGTGCCTTATGAAACGCTCAAGGCGATGAAGGCGGGCGGCTGCCGCCTGCTGCTGGTGGGTTACGAGAGCGGCAACCAGCAAATTCTGCACAACATCAAGAAAGGCCTGCGCACCGACGTCGCGCGGCAATTTACCAAGGACTGCCACGAGCTCGGCATCGTCATCCACGGCACCTTTATCCTCGGCCTGCCCGGCGAAACGCTGGAGACCATCGAGGAGACAATCAACTACGCCAAGGAGATCGATCCGCACACCATCCAGGTGAGCCTCGCCGCGCCCTATCCCGGCACCTTCCTGTTCAAGCAGGCGACCGAGAATAACTGGTTCGACGCCGCCGATCATCTGCTGGACGACGGCGGCAACCAGATCGCCCAGCTTTCCTACCCGCACCTTCCCGCCTCGGTGATTTTCGACAAGGTCGAGGAGTTTTACAAGCGCTTCTACTTCCGCCCGCGCAAGATAGGCTCGATCGTGAACGAGATGCTGCGCGACTGGGACATGATGAAGCGCCGCCTGCGTGAAGGCGTCGAATTCTTCGACTTCCTGCGCCGCCGCAAGGAAGCTGCATGACGGCAGCCGTTCAGACCAGCGCCGCCTGATCCATGCTCGCCGCCCATTTCGTTATCGCTGGATTGACGGCCGCTATCCCGGCGGAACAGTTGCCCG
>JANONQ010000039.1:0-3806 GCA_031420935.1 Novosphingobium sp.
CTGGCGATGATCGCGGTCGGCCTGTGGGGCGCATTTCTCGGGCGGCCGCTGATCTATTTGCTACCGGTGGTGTTTCCGACCGTGATGGCCCTGGGCGGTGTGCTCGGCATGGCGGGCGTGCCGTTTCCGCCGGTCGAACTCGGCATTGCCGCCTCGGTGATCGTGCTGGGCGCAGCGATCCTGTGCCGCTGGCAGGCGCCGGTCTGGCTGGCGGCGCCGATTGTGGCGGTCTTCGGACTGTTCCACGGCTACGCGCACGGCCTCGAACTGCCCTCGATGGCCGATCCGCTCAGCTTCAGCCTCGGCTTCGTGGCGGCCACCGGCTTGCTGCATGTGCTCGGTATCGCCATCGGCCTCCTGCGCGACCGGCCTAGCGGCGAGAGGCTGCTGCGGCTGAGCGGCGGGCTGATCGCAATTGCGGGCTGCTATTTCCTCGCCGCTGCGACTGTCACCGCATGAAAGGCGCAGCTATTGCGGCCGGACTTTTGCTCGGCGTGCTGGCGTTCGCGTTGGCCTTCGTCCCGCGCCGTACCGCGCTGATCGCCGCAGGCGTGGCGGCGCTGGCCGCCATCGCGGCGCACGCGGTCGGCGGGGTGACGACGGCGGCTGCTTTCACGGGTTGCTGGATCAGCCTGGGGCTTGCCGCGCTGGCAGTCTATTGGCCGGAGCCGCTCGCCGGCCGCTCTTGGCTCGCTTTCACTCTTGCGCTCGACGCCGGGGTGTGGGCCGGGCTGGTCGAGGCGAGCGAGGGGCTGGCCACGCCGCTGCCTAGGGCGCTGCCGGCGCTGCTGCTGGGATTGCCCGCAGCCTGGTGCATCGCGCGGGGGTGGACCATCGTCCCGCGGGTGGTGACCAGCTGGTTCCTGGCGGCAGCGGTGCTGACCGCGGCGATCCCGCTGCTCGTCGGCCATCCGGGCTATGTGCCGGATCATCGTTTGTAAGGTCAGGGCGGGGCCGGCAGCACGAGGGTGCTGCGCTCCCCTTGGCGGGCAAAGGTGACGCGGTCCGCCGCCGCCGAAACCAGGGTCCAGCCCATCAGAGCGTCGCCGACCCGCAGCACCGTGGTCTTGCCCCAGGCGGGCCTGACCAGCACATCGACATCGTCCGGCAGCCGCCCGGCGATGCCGACCAGCACGAATGCGGGGGCATCGGTCTGTTTCGGCGGTGTGGCCACCAGGGGCGCGGGCTTGGCCGTGACACTGGGCGCTGCGGCCAACGGATTGCGCGCAGCCGCTGGCGGACCCAAGCGCTCAGGCGGATCGCGCGGGCCTTCGCCGTCGCTGCCTATCGCCAGCATCAGCTTCGTCCCGGCGGCGAGCGCCAACAACAGCGCCAGTCCGGCTAGCGCCGCACTCGCCCAACGCCGCCGCCGTTCAGCTGGCGCGATATAACCGAACGCGCGGCCCTGCGCGTCCGCCACGCTAAGCGACCGGGGTTTGAGCTGGCGCTCAATCGCGCCAATCCGCCGGTCGAGCCATTCCGTCCGCGCCAGCGTTACCGTGATGCGCCCAGTCACCGGATCGGCCAGGGGCGCAGTCCAGCGGAGATGGTCGGGAACCACCGGTGCGGCCGCATGCAGCATGCGGCGCAGATCGCGCCGCCCGGTGGGCATATGCGGCAGATCGAGGCTGAATGTTTCGCTTTCGGCCACCAGCGCGGTGATGTCGGCGTTGGCCCCCAATGCCGTATGCAGCGCTTCCCACCCGTCCGCACCGCTGAAACCCGCACTAGCGCGCCCGCCGCCGGAAGCATCCAGTACCCGGTCGCAAGTGATGTGCAGGGCTGCGCCGCTACGCTCGGTCACAGGATGCGCCACACCACCGCTGCCGCGATCAGCAAACTTCCGCTCAGCCGCACCAGCCACGCAAAGCTGTTGGTGCTGGCATCGGCGCGTGCAGCGCAGGTGGCCGCGATCCTCGCCGAGGCCTCGGCAAGATCGCCGCGTTGCAGCAATGCGGCATCGAGCGGCGCCAGCTCCAGTGCCAGCGCTAGACTCTCCCGCTCCGCCGGAAAGGCGCTCGCGCTCGGAACCAGTGCGCCAAGCCGAGCCAGCCCTGCCCGTATGGCGACGGCAGGCGGAACCGGCAGCCGGGCCATCGCTTCCGTAACGGCGAGGATTTCGGCCCGCAGCCCGTCACCAGCCAGCCCACGCCCGGCGAGGCGGCGGCCGTGTGCCCAGGCCAGGATCGCCGCGGCAACAATTGCCATTGCCGCGCCGGGGGCAATCGTCCACCAGGCAAGAATGGCGAGCGGAGCCAGGGCGGCGAGTTCCCAAAGCGCACGCCGCCCTGGTGCCCGCCGCAGCGATATCGCGATCTGCGGCATGACAATCCGCGAAAATGCAATGCGCCGGTCGGTCTCGGCGGGACAGGAGGCGAGCACTTCGGCAAGCCAGATGGATTGCCTGCCGCCGCTGCGCAGAGCGGTCTCGAGCGGCTGGCCCAGCTCCAACTGCGCGGCGATCCGCAGCAAATCCGGCGCATACCGCGCTCGCCAGGGGTGCAGCGCTAGCAGGACAGAACCAGCCTCTGCCAAACCCGCGCCGGCTTCGTACAGACGGGCCAGCGGTTCCAGCGCTGCTCCATCCTGCCCGGCGCCAAGTCGCCTGGTCAGCCGTCCGAACAGGCTTTCGGGATTGCGGAACGCCGGTGGAGGCTGGGTTTCCTCAGCCGCGAAGGCTGTGTGATCCACAAGGCGCGCCGATATCTCCGCCGGGCTCAGTTGCACCGCGGCGATGTCAAGCCCGGTGGCGAAGCGCAGCCCGGCAATCGTGCGAGCATCGCCGGCGTCAGCCATGCCGACGATTAGCTGCCGGCCGGACAGCTCCAGCAGCACGACCTGACGCTCGGCCAAGAAGGCGGGGTTCAGGCCGGCGCTGTGGAGATCAATAGGGTGGGACATGCGACTCAGCAAGAAATTGCGGCATTCCGCAGGATTGGCGTGCTTCGGGCGATATTCGGAAAACTGGGGCAATCGGCTTAACCATGCAAGCGCTTTAGGTGTCACGCTGCTCGCAAAACTTTGCGATGGAAGCGCCATTCGGCAGGCCGACGCGCACCGATGTCGCGTCTAACCTTAGCGGTACCATGCCAGTGGAGGCCGATGAGTTCCATATCGGGGCAACCGCCCTTGAATAAACTGTGATCACGCGGCGCGCCGGCCATCTGCCTACGCGGGCCCGATCTGCCCGAGGTGCTCGTCTCGAACGCGGCTTAGTTAATCTGGTAATTGAAGCGCAGAGCGAAGCTTGAATTCGCGGCCATTGCGCCCTTGGGGCGAATCCGGATGTGGGTGACCAGCGGATCGACACCAGCGGCGTTGGGCACCGGCACATAGGTCCAGGTGGCGCCGCCGTCGCTCGAGAATTCGAGGTCGTCGGTCATGCTGGCGAGGCTGGCATAACTGTAGGTCAGCCCCGAGGGCGGCGCGCCGTCGAGCAAGGCGACGGGGCCGGTGCCGGCACCGTTGGCGTCAGCCACGAACAAGTAGAGATTGCCGGGCGTTGCGTCGATGATGATCACCGAATTGGTTGTGACAATATAGCTTGCCGGATTGGTGACGGTGATCGTGTAGGCGACCAGGCCGCCGGGAATCAGCTTGGGGTTCACGAGATTGTTGACCGGGTCGGAATAAACCACGCTCGTCTTGGTTACGGTCAGAGGGGCCGAAACTTGCACGGTGGCGGTCGCGGGTCTTTGGCTGGCAACGGCTACAGCGCCAAAGCTGCCCGTCACGCCGCCCGACGCGATGGTGTTGACCTTGTCACCAAGCGAGGTGGCGGTGGTGTCGACAGAATAGCTGCACGA
>JANONQ010000040.1:0-6100 GCA_031420935.1 Novosphingobium sp.
TCGACTCTTCTTCACGGCATGCTCCTTCAGCACGAGGATCACATTACCGGAAAACTCTCATTCAAACCGGAGGAAGAAACCAAGGGGACGTCAAGTCGGGCAACCTAACCAGATAAAAGTCCTTCGACTGCAATCACAGGCCGGGGTTTACTGACCTGCTGTCGAATCGCCCAACGGGCCTGTATTTCGGCCAGAGCTTGAGCAAGGATTCCAGGTTCTTCGGATGGGTCCCATGGAAAAGAATGCCATCGATATCAGCATCGAACCGATCAAGGACCTTCTCGATGCATTCCGACGCGCTGCCCACGGCGACGCCGTCGTCCAACCATTGCTGTGGATAGAACTCACGCATGTGTCGGAGGTGTTCGAGATCACGCGTGGTATGTTCGTCACCCAGGAACCCCGGCCTGGGAGCGCCGTCGAACAACTTTAATTCATCACGGATCCGCTGGGCCACGCCCGGATCCCAGCCGTTTAGGTCACAAAGGGCGTCAAACATGGGCGGCACCAAGACATAGGTGTTCATTCGCCGGATGATCGTGTTGAGCACGGTCTCTTCGGATACGTCACTGGCCGTAACCAGAATGGACCACACTCTCACGCTTTTCGGATCACGTCCCGCAAGGGTTGCGCCGCGGCGCACCGCTTGCGTCGAAGTTCGCGCTGCGGCTGTGCTCCACAAGGAATTGTAGACAACTCCGTCACAGATGCGGCCAGCCCATTCGCAGGTCTTGTCCCCCATAGCAGCCATGATGACGGGGGGTAGAATGTCCAGCTTTGTCCCTAAATTTAGGTTGCGGAACGTTCCGAGTGGGCCCTCGTAGTTCACGGATTCACCGCACCACAGCTGACGCAGAATTGTTATGTAATCTTCCATTACACGGAAAGTAGAAGGGGGTATACCTGCTGCATCGGAGACCATACTGAACCCCCGCCCCACTCCGAGTGCAAAGCGATTGTCTGTCAATTTCATCATTGTCGCGGCATAGGCGGCAGTTACTAGCGGGTTGCGCAACGGCATGTTTGCCAGCAGACCGCTAGCAATGCCCATCCGAGGTGTTAGCGCAGCAGCCACACCGGACAGAACCTCGACGTTCTTGGTATTGAGCCGCTCAGAAATCCATACCGATCCCAATCCTAACCTGTCGCCCGCAGCAACCTCCTCCGCGATCTGCTTCGGCTCGGATATGTGGCCTGGCAAAGCATAATATCCAAATTCAGGATAAATTTTATTAGCCATATATCACTCCGTATATCACGCAATATTTCTAATATTATTAAGCGGTAATGCGTAAGTCGTATTTGAATTTTTCAGACCCGCTCCTATGGATCGGGCACCATTACGCCGTCTAGGGCAGACCGGACACGCCGACCCAGCGGTGGTATCGCGGATAGCCTTGGTCTGTGTATGCAAGGACAACATCGTAGTCGCACTCAATCCGAAAACACTGGGAATCGATGGGCAGGCAAGCTTGACCTTGGACCATCCCGCTCCCTGCTCGCAAGCAATTCCGTGTGGCCGCTGAAGACCCTCAAGGGTCTCACGCTCTTCGAATACATCTGCAGAATGTGGACAATCGAGCCCGACCGATCTAAACTCAACCCAACCCATCAAATGCCGGGACTAAACACCTACGAAAAGCATGGTGGCGTGCTGGAACAAGCGAAGACAGTTTGGAAGTGTGAATTTAGCGGCTCGGCACATATGGAGATTAAAAATGAGGCTGATTAATGCTCGTCCAAGTCCCTACGGGCGAAAGGTGGCAGTCGCTCTGAAAGAAAAGAAAATCCCATTCGATGTGGAGTATGACGTTCCCTGGGCTGGAACAACCCGCACGCCGGAGTTCAATCCTTTAGAGCAGTTGCCTATCCTCATTCTCGATACGGATGAAGTTGTGTACGACTCAACGTACATCTTGGAATGGCTGGAACTTCGCTACCCAGAATCACCTTTGTTGCCTGTTGATGTTGACGCAAAACTTGCGGCGAAGCTACTCCAGATGCTGGGAGAGCGGCTTATGGAGTTCACGGCGACCATCGTTTTCGAACTTCAGCGCGCTGAGCCAGCCAGAGCTTGGATGAACCGCCACGAGAGCAAATTAAGGCGGGGATTAGCGGAACTCGACCGGCTGTTGGCTCGCCGCCGCCCCGGTGTATCGGAGCCAATCACGCTGGGCGACATCGCTGTCGGTACAACGCTTCAAAGCATTCATTTCATGATGGCTCACGGGCTGATGGCTGACCTTGAGGTTCTTAAATGGGAAGAGCGTCATCCTAACCTTGTTGAGTTTGTCAATGCGCTCGAAGAGCGGCCTTCCTTCAGAGAGACTCGGCCGGAAATGATGGAC
Source organism: Novosphingobium sp. (assembly GCA_031420935.1). GTDB lineage: Bacteria > Pseudomonadota > Alphaproteobacteria > Sphingomonadales > Sphingomonadaceae > Novosphingobium. The sequence continues at coordinate 2,349 of JANONQ010000040.1, forward strand.
GTGGATTTACAGGCAGTTGTAGCATGACATGGTTGGAGAATTCTGGGTTAGTTATGGACAGCGGCTGCGATTAACCGGCGGCGGGCGGCTGGTGTTTCCGGCCCCTAGAAAGCCGAATCGCCCTATGTCGGAGAGTACGGCCACAACGGCGCTGCGTCGGTCGTCCAACATCTGCTTGAGCTTCCCTATAAACAGTCGCCTTCACGAGCGGCGTTTCCAGCCGTTGATCCTTTGCGATGTGATACCAGTAGGACCCCTCAGAAATCGCTGGCTTTGAGAATGTGGGGCTGATTCATCGATCCTGCTGATGGCGGGAGGTGATCGATGGCGCAGGCGGGTCTCTTCGATGTCGACGAGCGGCTTGCGGCACTGTCGGCGGCGGGCGGTCGGCTCGAGCGGCTCATGAGACCTGTGCGCGGGTAAGTCTGGACGGCGGTCTACTTATCTGATTCTGTAGGCTTTAGAAGCATGCAAGAGGGACGGATGGCGCATCGCTCGATTGGTCAGGAGCGGCTTGGATTTGCGGCTTCATTGGGGAACACATCGTCTCTTGAGGCTCTTTCGGGTCTGATCGACTGGGACAGGATCGCAGGCATTCTTGGGCAAGTCCACGCCAGTGCGCAAGGCGAACCGGCTTGGCCGCCGCTGGCGATGTTCTGATGCCGGCTTTTTTGGCCAGTGACAGCATCGAGAAGCTAATGGCGTGAAGCTCGCGCACCAAATCTTCCGCCGCGTTCAATATTGCATCCTGGCGATGCTGCTTTTGACCGCTAGAGGTCATTCGCTACCTCCCTGCTTCCCGGCGGCCTGGGATTTTTCGGCGAGAAAGGCCGCGACGGTGGCGGCAAGGTCCGGTCGGCCGGCGAGTTCATGCTGGTACAGGCGTTCGCACTCCAGAATGTCGTCGAACGTTGCGGTCGCGCTCATATCCACCAGACGCCGGGTCCCGACGACAGCCTCGCGCGGTACCTGCGCCAGCCTGACAGCAACCTCGACCGCCCGTGCGATCAGCGCACCATCTTCGATCACCTCCCAAATCAGCCCGAGCCCGGCCGCGCGATCGGCGGAGATCGTCTCTCCGAGCAGTATCGCCCCAAGCGCCGTCGCCCGCCCCGCCAGACGCTGCAACAGCCAATTGCCGCCAAGGTCGGCGACGCAACCGAGCTGTGGAACCTGGACGAACTTCAGCTTGGCAGACTTCCCAGCAAGGATCACGTCCGCACACAGCGCCAGCGCGGCCCCGCCGCCCGCAGCCATGCCGTTGATAGCGGTGACAATCGGCTTGGAAAACGCCATCATGTCCCGCATCAGCGGATTGAATGCGACGTCCATCGAGCGAGAAACCTGCCGGCCGACCGAGGCAGGGTCGAGGCTCGCCCCCGACAGAAACGAAACAAGATCCGCGCCGGAGCAAAATGCCCGGTCTGTGCCGGTGACGATCACGGCTTTCGTCTGCTCATTCGCAGCATGTTCCGCCAAGGCCGAACGCAGTGCGCCGATGAGCTCCACGTCCAGCGCGTTCATGCGCTCGGGGCGATTAAGGCGCAAGAGCGTAACGCCCTCGGCCGGGAACTGGCATTCGAGAACCGGCATCAGGCCGGTTCTCGCGATTCTGTCCGCGCGTCCGCGCGGCGAACAATGAAGTCGTCGAGGTTCGGCTCTCGCAATAATTCCCGGAACTCGTCGGGCGTGCCGGTCCAGTTCTCCGGCTCCCCCTCTTCGTTGAGATACCAGCTCTGGCAACCCGTGATCCAGATGGTCTCAGGCATACGCGCACTGTTATCGGCCTTGAACAGCCGGTAGGCCTCCTCTTTGGCGCTCGCGGACGTGATACCCTGTTCAAGGCAAAGGTCAATAAACCGGACGATGTGATCCGTAATGGCCTCGGAATAGGCAATCGCCGAGAAGTTGCCGCGGGGGGACAAGGGGCCGCCAACGATCATGTAGTTCGGAAAGTTGGGCACATGCACCGACAGGTGGGCGCGAACCTCACGATCCCAATCGTCAGCAAGCGAGTAGCCTGCCTCGTTTGCCAGTTCAATCGGTCGGCCATAGGCGCGCGTCCAAAAACCCGTGGCCATAACCAAGACGTCAAGCGGATGGGTCATGCCATCGTCGGTCACGATGCCGGCGGGCACCGCCCGCGCGATTGCATCGCGCACCACCTTGACATTAGGCCGTAGGAGCGCAGGATAAAAATCCGCTGACATTACCATTCGCTTGCACAGTGGCTGGAAGTCGGGGGTTAACTTCTCGCGGAGCACTGGGTCCTTGACACTGGCGAGATTACGCCGGCACATCGCCGACAGGAAACGACGCTGCCAGCCCGGTCGGATCACCGCCTCGGCGAAAACATGCTCGAAGAACCACTGGAAGAAGGCGCCGGCTTTCCGCCCGATCCAGGGCACCGCGCGCACGATCCTCCGTTCGACTGAGCCATATTCGCGATTGGCGAGCGGAAACACCCATTGTGGCGTGCGCATGAAGACGGTGAGGTCGACACCCTGCTTCGCGAGCGCGGATATGATCTGCACGCCCGACGATCCGTTACCTAGGACGCCGACGCGCTTGCCGGTCAGCGACAGCTCCTTGGGCCATCGGGCGGAATGGAACTTCGCGCCCTGAAACTGCTGCAAGCCCTCGATATCCGGCAGGCGGGGGATATGCAGCGGCCCGGTGGCGGATACGAGAAATTCGGCGGAATCGGCGCGGCCCTGATCGGTTACGATATGCCACTTCCTGCCATCAAACCGACCTTCCTTGACGGCGTGCCCGAAGACGATGTTGTCGCGAAGCTGATATTTTTCGGCTACACCCAGAAAATATGCCTGTATCTCGCTTCCGCCGGCGAGGCGGCTGCTCCAGCCCGGGTTATGCTCGAAGGAGTAATTGTAGTGATGTGCCGGCACGTCGCAACCGACGCCAGGATAAATATTTTCCCGCCAGGTGCCCCCCACTTCGTCCGCCTTTTCGTAGATAACGAAGTTGGTGAAACCTGCCTCCTTGAGCTTAATCGCCATCATCATCCCGGCCGCTCCCGCGCCGATGATGATGACACGCACGTCGCTTCGCGTCCGTTTGGACTTGTCCGTCACTTCTCTCTCCGGTGCAAGGGCCTGGAATAGAAAATGGTCTGCCCTTCGCTACCAATTAGGTTCGCTCAAGACGATCCGGCTGTCTTGTATTCAGTAGCTGAATTGGCGGTCACATCGCCCGGAATCCCATAGCCGACTGGCACAAGACCGATAGCCACAAGCTGCTATGCCTGCCATTCTGCACAAGCGGAATGAGGAATGACGCCAGAACACCCTAATTCAGATGGTCTGACAGCCACGTCCCTGGCCGAGTGGCTTCACCGGCGCGGCGTCAGCGATCCGGCCAGGCCCGCGCTGACCTTCGCCGACGAGACGCTAACCTTCGCGATGCTGAACGCACGTGCAGCCACGCTCGCAGCGGGGCTTTCCGCACGGGGCATCGGGCATGGCGAACGGGTGGCTTATCTCGGCTTCAACCATCCGGTCTTCATTATCGCGCTGTTCGCCTGCGCGCGCCTCGGTGCGATTTTCGTCCCACTCAACTTCCGCCTCACCGGGGCGGAGCTTGCCTTCATACTGGGTGATGCAAACCCCAGCGCGATACTTTGCGACGCTGGGCATCGCCCCCTGATCGACGGCATCCGCGGCTCGCTCACCTGCAACCTTTATTTGACCTTTGGCTCGGACGCTCCCGGTTGGGATCTGCTCGATCCGCTC
>JANONQ010000041.1:0-4778 GCA_031420935.1 Novosphingobium sp.
CTGCGCTGGGAGCAGATGCTCACCAACCTGCCCAGCGCGGTCAATCTGTTCCGGCTGCTGGAAGCCCGGCCCGCCCTGTTGCAGCTGCTCGCCCGCATCCTCGCGCTGGCGACGCCGCTGGCCGACGAGATGGCGCGGCGCGCCGATCTGCTTGACCCGCTGATCGATGCCAGCGCGTTTGAGCTGCCCGGCGATGTCGCCGCGCTGACCGCAGCATTGGGCGCGGGGGAGGCCGATGACGATTACCAGCGTATTCTCGACCGGGTGCGGCGCAAGGTAGGGGAGATGCGCTTTGCGCTGGGCGTCCAGCTGATCGAGGCGGCAACCGACCCGCTCGCCATATCCGCCGCCCTCGCGCGGATCGCCGAAGCGGCCATCGCCGTGCTGGCCGATGCGGCGATATCCGAATTCCAGCTCAAGCACGGGCGCATCGCCGGCTCGGAGCTGGTGATCATGGGCCTCGGCCGGACGGGCGGCGCGGCGCTCACCCATGCCTCGGACCTCGATCTCGTATTCCTGTTCACCGGCGAGCATGGTGCGGAATCGGACGGCGCGCGGCCGCTGGGGGCAACGCTTTACTACAACCGTCTGGCCCAGCGCATCACCGCCGCATTGAGTGTGCCGACGGCGGAAGGCGCGCTCTATGAAGTCGATACGCGGCTGCGGCCTTCGGGCGAACAAGGACCGCTGGCAGTCAGCTTCGACAGCTTTGCGCGGTATCAAAAGGAACAGGCCTGGACCTGGGAGCATATGGCGCTCACCCGCGCGCGGCCGCTCTATGGCTCGAACGCAGCGCGCATGGCGCTGGCGGAGATTATCGCTGGCGTGCTCACCCAGCCGCGCGATCCCGAAAAGCTGCGCGCCGATGTGCTGGACATGCGCGCTACCATGGCCCGGCACAAGCCGTCCAAGGGTCCGCTCGACGTGAAGCTGGCGCGCGGGGGATTGGTCGATCTCGAATTTCTCACCCATTTTCTGCAATTGCGCGAGGGGTGCAACGTTCCGGACGCGCTGACGCCGCATCTGGGCGAGGCCGTGAGCGCTCTCGCCGGCGCCGGATTGCTGCCGCCCGCGCTGGGCGAAGCGCATGACACGCTCGCCCGGCTGCTGGTGGCGATGCGGCTGCTGGCCCCCGATGCGCAGGTGCCGCCGCCCGCGGCTTGCGAAGCGCTTGCCAAGGCCTGCTGCAACCACGACTGGGATACTATGCTAGGGGCGCAGGCCTTGGCGCGGGCGAATGTCGCGGCTGTCTGGCAGGCATTGTTCGGCGAGCAACTGGAGGTTTAGACGATGAGCACGTTCCCCGGCGTCGGTGATCCGGTGCCCGATATCGCCATGCAAACGCCCGGTGGCGGCAGCGTGCGGGCATCGGATTTCCAGGGCAGGAAGCTCGTGCTGTTCTTCTATCCCAAGGACGACACGCCCGGCTGCACGACTGAAAACAAGGACTTTTCCGCCCTCGCCGGAGAGTTCGCCAAGGCCGGGGCGGCGGTGCTTGGCGTGAGCAAGGACCCGCCCGCCCGGCACGAGAAATTCATCGCCAAATATGCTCTGGAAACGCCCCTGGCGAGCGATGCGCCGGAGGCCGGGCTGTCCGACGCGTTGGGTATTTGGACCGAGAAACAGAACTACGGGCGGACCTATACGGGGATGGTGCGTACAACCTATCTGGTTGGCATTGACGCAAAAATTGCGCGGATCTGGACTAACGTCAGGGTGAAGGGCCACGCCGAGGATGTTCTGGCCGCGGCCCGCGCACTTTGATTTGCGCCAAGGTCAAGGCGGCGCGGGCTGTTGCGCGCGATTGGCGGTCGCTAAAACGCGTGCCCCAGTGACAATGTAAGGCGATAGCTGTTCTCGGAGTGCGAGGCTCGGATGCGCTGCCAAACGGGCAGGCCGACGGCCGCCGCAATGGAAAAGCCGCTGGCCAAGTTGTATCTTGCGCCAGGGGTCAGCCAGACCGACTTGCCGCCGCTCGCGCCGTCGATCACTCCGTTCACTTTCTGACGTCCTTCCCACTCGCCGGTAAGTTCAACGAATGCATCTAGTGACCGGTTGCGGTGCGTGACGGTGTGTTCATGTCCGCTTTCGTGGTGATCCTCGCCGCCCTCTTCATGATGTCCGCCGGGCAGGCCAAAGCGATACGACAGCGCGAAACCGCCTTGCGCCTGGTCGCCAAGCTGTGTGTTCTGCGCGCCCTTTCCGGAGAATTGGTATAGGGCGCTCATGCTTAGCTGGAGCGGGCCCAATTTCCCCCCGGCCGACGCGCCAAGGATCGGGTCCCAGCTTCCTGTGCCGGGCTGATGCTCTGTTTCCAGCCTCTCGCCTGCCAAGTCGTGCTGGTGAGTGCTCCCCGTGGGGGCCTTGATGCCAGCGATCAGGGCGAAGCCTCCACTCTCGCTCTCCGTTACGCGATACTTGGCGAAGATGCTCAAATCGCCAATGCCGGCGACGTCTCCAAGCTTCACGACGTCGTTCAAGGAAGTTCCGTTAAGGTGCGAGTGTTCGCCTTCGCGCAAGTTGTCGCGGCGGACGTAAGGCAGCTCGGCGGAGACAGTCAGTTGGTCCGTGAGGCCATAGGCCAGCGCCGCGGATGCGTTAAGGTTGTAGTCGGTGTTGTGAGCATGGATATGCTGACCAGCGAGCGCCGCCAGCTCGGCATCGGATCGCTGCTTGGGCCGGGCGTAAGTCAGTCGAAAGGCCGCCGCCGCCGCGCCTGCATCGAGGGTGCCCGGATCAACCACGGTGACGCCGCCGCCCGACACAACGCCGCTGGGTCCAGAGTGGTCTGCAAATGCGGGAGTGGAAATGAAGGCTAGGCCGAGAAGCGGGAGAACTGAGCGCATGGCCCGCCCTATGCAGATTGAGATGAATGATTGCAACGGGTCGGAAGGCGACTCGATGTAACGCGGCCCGCAGTGGAAAGACTGCGGGCCGCCGGCGACTTTTCCGGCGAGCGGTTGTTGCAACGAATCCTTGACGATCAAATTCGGCATGTCGGCTTCGGTATGAAGCACTTCATCGCAATGGCGGAAATGCGCGGCGGATCGCATGAATCGCTTTGGAAAGTCTTGGTCAAACGGCACTTCCGCGGAACCCTGAAGCCTCCATTCAACGACTCGGCGCGCCTTGCAGCCGGTCTATCGCGGAGTTTCTATGGTGGTGTTGCCTTGTAAAGACGGGTTCCGTTAAGCCGGATTCACGAGACGGCGGGGGGTTCCGACCATCTCCAATAATAATCGCGAGCGTTTCTGGCGCTCTGGAATTCGATGTCGGGCGGCCAATCGGCTGTGATTGGAACGCTAACACGAGGTGGTTTGAGTGGTGGTTTTCGGAATTTTTGCAAAGATGCGCTCGGTTGGCGGTGTGTTCGCTGCGGCCGCCGCGCTGTTCGGCTCACACCCTGCCCTCGCAAACAGCAGCAATGCCGCCGATATCGCCGCTCCGCTTCGGGTCGCGCAAGATTCCAACCAATCGGCTCTTGGCCATGGCGATGCTGAATTCCGCCAGATGTTTTCCAGCTGGAGCTCGCTCGACAAATCCTCAGGCTATGTCGCACCTGCGGCCGCTCCGGTTCTGGTCTCGGTCGGTTCTTTGGCGCCCAAATCCCTGTTTCGCGCCGGCTCGGTTTCGATCCCGTCACGCATGCCGGTCGAAGGCGTCCGCCTGACCAGTGATTACGGTTCGCGCTTCCATCCCGTTCTTGGCGGCCGCCGCCAGCACAACGGCGTCGATCTGGCCGGAGCGACCGGCACCCCGGTCCATGCCACCGCCGATGCCGTCGTCAGCAGGGCCGAATGGTTCAGCAGCTACGGGCTATTTGTCCAGCTTGAACACGGCGGCGCCATCGAGACCCGCTATGGCCATATGTCGCGGCTGAATGTCTATGCCGGCCAGCAGGTCCGCAAGGGCGACGTCATCGGCTATATCGGCTCGACCGGCCGCTCGACCGGTCCGCATCTGCACTATGAAGTCCGCATTTCCGGCCAGCCGGTCAACCCGGGTCCCTATATGCAGGCCGAGGCATTCGGCGGAGCCCTCGCCGTGAACCGCGCCCCTTCCGGCCTGATCGCCGCCGCCCGGTAATTGCGCGTCGCAGCCCAAGCGCCTGCCGGCGTGCTCTTCTGACCACCCGGGACTTCGCGCCGCTTCCTTTACAGCCCCAGCAATCGCCTGGCGATTGCGCGCACATCGTCGGCCATATCCGGCCGCTCCAGCGCCAGCGCCAGCGTAGCCTCGACGAAACCCGTCTTCGATCCGCAGTCGTAGCGCTTGCCGGCAAAGGTCACCGCGTGGAACGGTTGCTCGCCGATCATTCGTGCCATCGCGTCGGTCAGCTGGATTTCGCCGCCTGCGCCTTTCCCCTGGTTCTCCAAAACTCGCATCACTTGCGGCTGGAGGATGTAGCGGCCGGAAATAATCAGATTGGACGGGGCATCCTGGAGCTTGGGCTTTTCGACCAACCCCAGCACTTCGGTCAGCACGCCGTCCTGCCTGCCCGGTGCAATCACGCCGTAGCTTGAGACCTCTTCCTGCGGCACTTCGAGCACGCTGATCAGATTGCCGCCTACATTTTCATAGGCCTCGACCATCTGCTTCATGCAGCCGGGCGAACCGATCATCAACTCATCGGGCAGGAGAATGGCAAAGGGCTCATCGCCGACGATGCTGCGAGCGCACCAGATCGCATGGCCGAGGCCGAGCGGAACCTGCTGGCGCATGGTGACGAGATTGCCGGGCGCCAGCCGCGTCGGCTCAAGAATTTCCAGCGACTTCGC
>JANONQ010000042.1:0-2407 GCA_031420935.1 Novosphingobium sp.
CGGAGGCTGCGCAGGCTGGGCACGAGCTACCGCGAGGCGACGGACGAATTTTTGCGCGCGCGGGCGCGGGAGCTACTGGCCAACGATCAAATGAAGATCAAGCAGGTGGCAGCGGCGCTGGGATTCGACAGCCCGGCCAACTTCGGCAAGGCGTTCAAGCGCTGGTACGGCGTTTCGCCGGGGAACTTCCGGTCCGGGCGCGGACGCCCGGACGGCGAGGGCCGCTAGCGATTCCTCTAGCTGGCAACAAATGCCGCGAGGCGATGGGCGTCGGTTACTGACTATCAAAGCAGAGCCGTGACGCCAACACCGGGCCGGCGCCCTCGCAGCCCTGAGCGATGCATTGGTTGCTCGACCGCCCAGCCGCCGTCGATGGTGCTCTTGCGTGCCAATTGGCCCAGACGTCTTTCGTTTCAGAACAACATGTTGGCCTGCCATCAACATCACCGCGCGCTCGCGCATCTCGGGCATCGACTTGTAGCGCGTCACCAAAGTAACAGATTTTGGCAGGCTCTGCCCTTGTTTGAGCACTGCACCGACGTAGGAGTTCCGCACGAAAAAGCAACGAAGGTTGCCTGGCATCGGGAGGGTAAAATTTATGCGAAATTCATCCAAGGGCGGCTTGTACTTAAATGCGGCGTTGATCGCGCTGGCCACGGTTGTTGGCTGCGGTACCGCGTTTGCGCAGGACGCCGGCGCCAATGCGCAGGACGCTGACGCCACCGTCGATGACAATGCGATCGTGGTGACCGCAAACAAGCGCGTACAGAATCTCAATGACGTTGGTCTGACGATTACCGCGATTGGTGGCGAAGCGCTCAAGGAGCGCGGGGTCAGCTCGCTGGAGGACATCGCGTCGATCGTCCCCGGCCTCACTTATTCGACAAGCACGACCAACACGCCGATCTTTACCCTGCGCGGCATTGGCTTCCAGGAAAGCTCGCTGGGCGTCTATCCGGCGGTCAGCGTCTATCTTGATCAGGTCCCGCTGCCGTTCCCGATCCTGGCCGCGCACACGGCGTTCGACCTTGAGCGTGTCGAGATCCTGAAGGGGCCGCAGGGCACCCTGTTCGGCCAGAACTCGACCGGCGGCGCGATCAACTATATCGCCGCCAAGCCGACAGATACCTGGCAGGTTGGCGGAGACATCGGCTTTGGTCGCTTCAATACCATCGAAGGCAATGCCTTCATCAGTGGTCCGCTTGGCGATCGCGCGGCAATGCGTGTGGCCGTCACGGGGCTGAATTCGGACGATTGGCAGAAAAGCATCACCCGTGACGACACCAATGGGCACAAGTCCTATATTGCTGGCCGCCTCCTGCTCGAAGTCGAACCCTCGGACACCATAAAGCTTCAGTTCAACGCGAATGGCTGGATCGATAAATCACAGCCGCAGGCGCAGCAGCTGATCAGCTACACCCCGCTGACCCAGGATAGCCCCAACGTCGCGCTCCTCATCGCATCCATCTTCGCGCCGGACAATGCCCGTGCGGCCGACTGGAGCAGCTTGGTTATCGATCCGGGCACGGGGACCATCCTGACCCCGACGATTTTTGGCGGCGCTCCCGCCAATGGCGACGGCGGCTATGTCGCAGGCACCGGCAGTCTGCGCAATTTCGAACCTTTCTCCGATCGCCGACTGTGGCAGACGGCCGTGCGCTCGGATATCGAGCTTGGCGATCTCACCCTCACTTCGCTGACGTCCTATATCGATTTCAATCAGAAACAGCGCGTGGACCAGGACGGCATGCCGTTGGTGTCGTGGGATCTCCGGAGGGCCGACGGTTTCATCAGAACGTTCAACCAAGAGCTTCGGCTCGCCAATGACAGCAAGGCCAGGTTGCGCTGGATGGTTGGCGCGAACTTTGAAAAAAGCACGACTTTCGAAGATCAGCTGGTGACCTATTTCGATACCTCGAACAGTAAGCCGAGCCTTAATTGGATCCAGGAAAGCGCCGTATCCAATCGCCAGGACATCAAGAATTACGCCGCTTTCGGCAATCTCGAATACGACCTGACCGAACAGCTGACGGTGAAGGCCGGGGCGCGCTACACGAACAGCACGATCGATTCGTCCATCTGCTCGTTTACCACGCCCACGGGTCGGGTGGACACGTTGTTAGGTGCGGGCCTCAACGGCACCTGCTTCACCTTTACAGCTGCTTTCACCAACGGGCCGCCGATCACCGGCAAGCTGAAGGAAGACAACATATCCTGGCGCGTCGGCCTCGATTACAAGGTCAACAGCGACGTGCTGCTCTATGCCAACGCCTCGCGCGGTTACAAGGCGGGCAGCTTCCCCAGCCTGTCCGTCGCCACCTACACGGGCCTGCTGCCGGTCACACAGGAATCGGTGACGGCTTACGAAGGCGGCTTCAAGGCTTCACTGGCTGACCGCAAGGTCCAG
>JANONQ010000043.1:0-4825 GCA_031420935.1 Novosphingobium sp.
CAGCAGGAACTTCATATCGGTGCCGAAATGCTCTTGGGGGGGTTGAATGTCAATTCGGGGTGCCGGGGGCGCCCGTTACATTTTACCCAATGGAACCGCAGCGCGTTCTTAACGACGGTGAAGGAGGACAGCGCCATCGCCGAGGTATCCGGTCAGTGCGACTTTTCCGGCACGGGAGAAGTCACCGATGCCTCGGGCACATAAGGAAGCGCTTGCAATGCCCACCGGAACCAGCGCGTTGAATTATCAGGGTTTGAGACGCCACCCCCTCCGCGCGCGTAGGTATTTTTCGGAAACTAGCCTCGCCGTTTCCACAAGCCCACCATGGGGCGCGATGTGGCTGCTTAGAGCGCATGGGTTTGATTGCGCGGGTGGCGAGGAATCAGTTGGGCCCTGAGATGGAGGCGATGGACGACGCCACTCTCACCCAGCTTCTCGGTCATGTGACTTCAACCTTCGCCTGCATCGAAGGTGTTATGCATTGGTCCGCCAAGCATCATCGCGGACGGTTTTTCCCATGTGGCCGCCCAAGTTGGCTTGATCGTCCAGAAAGACGAAGACGGCATCGGCTTTGGCTGCAATCGTTGACCGCGCATCTTGAGTGTAACGAAATGTCAAATTCACTCTCCTTGGGGGCGGTCACATCGACATCGGCGGTTCTAGCGTTCCGAGCCAGGCGACAAGTCCGAGGATGAGGAATACAGCCGCGCCTTCGGCAACCAGGCTTTTGCGCAACGCGATAACCGCCACAAATGGGTTGCCCGAAGCAATGCCTGCATCGAGAGCCGGTGCGAGCCGCCAGCGGTTGGCGGCTGCCAGGGCGAGCATCAGGCCGAACAGCGCAAGTTTGGCAAGCAGCAGTTGACCATAGGGAGTGGTCGCGATCATGCCGATGTTCGCTGCACCGACGAGAATCTGGGAATTGATCAAACCGGTCAGCACAATAAGCCCGACGATGAGCGTGCCAATCTGCGAGAATTGTTCAAGAGCCCGGTGGGTGATGGCAAGTTCGGTTGGACTGGTTTTCTCGGCAGGCCTGAACAGGAGCCAGGCAAAGGACGCAATTCCGCCCACCCAGATCGACGCTCCAAGCATGTGGACGATGTCGCTCAACCGGTGGATCGTCCCCCAAACACCTTCGATCGCCCCGGCGTGGCCAGTCCAGACGAGCGTCGCGATTGCGCCCGATGATGCCAGCACGACCGCTATGCGCGTGGCAGTTGGCAAGCGTTCAAGCGCCAGGGCAGCGGCCAGGACGATTACCAAAGCCAGCATCCGAACAATCCAGGCACTGCCGATCGCGGTCTCGAAAAGTATCATGCGGACGTGGATGGGGTCGACGGGAAAAAGGCTCGCGCCCATCATCTCGGCGGCGAGCGCGAGCAAGCCGAGCCCGGACAAGATCAAACCGAGCAGCGCCAGCACAAGGACGATTGGCCGCAGCGGGATGAGCGAAGACGCAGTTCGCTCGGGGGCAGTGAAGGCATAGAGCGTGAAGGCCGCCATGCCCGCCAGCACCATCAGGTCGGCGTATAGCGCGAACCGGATGGCGATGACGGGCAGATTGTCCATGAAGACTAGCGGACCGTGAAGTTGAACGTCCCGGTCAAGCGGTGTGTGTCGGCTCCGGCTGCCGCCCAGCTCACCCGGTAGGTCCCCGCCGCGAGCGGACGGCGGAGCATAAGGGTCATGGACTTGCGGTCCTTGCCCATTTTCGCGGTGAAGCCCTTGATCGGCATGGCCGCGTGGTTGGCCATCCCCGGCATCCCGGTCATCGCCAGCTGGGCGCTGACGGTCGAACCGATGATGGCCTCGTTGAACCGGAGATCGATCTTGGTTGGCCGCGCGACGGTGGCGTTGGCAGCAGGCGTCGAAGCAACAAGCTTAGCATGCGCGCTAACCAGCTGCGGGGTGGCAAAACTCGCCAGGGCGGCGATTATCAGGGCGAAACGATTGGGTTGCATGAGGAACCTCCATAAAGTGCGTTCAAGATGCAATACGCAGCAGCCGCAGCGGCCCCTCGAATTGCGCGAAATCTTTTACTGAGGGGTTCGCGAGGCGGCTGCGTATATAGCGCTAGACTACCAGGAGAATGGCGTCGTGACTGACATCGACCTTATGCTTGCGCGACTTGGGCGAGGCCCCGTTCCGCTGGAACTGGCGGCAATCGACGATGCTGTTCTGACCGGCGTGGCACAGCGACGGCAGGAAGCGGCATTCACGCCAAGGCTGATGGGGCTTGCGGGAGCACTCGCGCTTGGGCTGGGGATTTCCGGCGGAAGTCTCTCCAGCAGCGATCCGGCATCGGCGCAGTCGCTGTCGCAGTCGCTATCGCCCTTCGCTTCGTCGAACGCGCTGGCACCCTCGACCTTGCTGGATTTCCGCCCGTGAGTTCGAAGCTGCGGCTGGTTGTGATTGGCCTTGTTGCCTTTGCGGCAGCGCTGGGGGGCGTTTTTGCCGGTCGGCTTATCGTCCAGCCGGAGCGGCCCAGCGAGAGTGAAATACACAGCGTTCTGCACAGACAACTCAAGCTCGACGCCGCTCAGCATGCCAAGATCGAAGCCATCGAGCAGCGCTTTGCCGCGCGGCGCAAGGCGCTCGAACTCGAAATGCGCGCCGCAAATGCGCATCTTGCCGAAGCGATCGAGGCCGAACATGGTTATGGCCCTCAGGTCACCGCTGCGATCGATCATACCCACCATGTCATGGGCGAGATGCAGAAAGGAACACTTGAGCATCTTTTCGCCATGCGCGCGGTCCTCGCACCCGCGCAGGCGGCCATGTTTGATCAGACCGTGGTCAAGGCGCTGACCGCCGACGCGCGGTGAGCCTTTCGCTCTCCGATTGCAGTGATGGCGAACTTGCGGCGCTGGCTCTGGCCGGTCGTCAGGCCGCCTATCGCGAATTGCTGGCCCGGCACCGGGAGGCGGTGTTCCGGCTGGTGCGCGCGACCATTGGCGAGCCCGCCGAAGCGATCGATGTCACCCAGGAGGCGTTCATTTCCGCATTCGCCGCGCTCAAGCGTTACGACCCCGACCGGCCTTTTATCGCCTGGCTCAAACGGATCGCTCTCAACAAGTGCCGCGACTGGGCAAGACGCCGCACCGTCCGCTCATTCTTTACCCGGGCTGTCCCGCTCGAGGATGCTCTGAGCATCGCCGACGATGCGGCGCTTGCCGACACGCAGGCGGCCGACCGTGCGGAACTGGCGCGCGTTTCGGCGGTTATCACCAGATTGCCCGCGCGCCTGCGCGAAGTTTTGCTGCTGCGCGCGGTGGATGGCCTGAGCCAGGCCGAAGCCGCTGACATCCTCGGGGTCAGCGAAAAGGCGATCGAAACGCGGCTTTATCGCGCCCGCGCGAAGCTGGAGGAGATGCTCGGGCCCCGGAACCACTCGGGCGAGGAATTTTGAGGGGCAGTGCGTTCAGCTGCGTATGACCTTCTGACGCCTGCCGTTCCTGCCGAGTAACCCGCCATGCACTCCTCCCTGCTTGACCGCCGCACCCTTATCCGCACCGCCGCCACGGCGGGCGGCGGCTTCGCCTTGGCGGGCGCTCTTCCCGCATGGGCGAGGAGCGGGACACCCGGCCTTGCCGCCCCCTCGGCGAGCCTTTCGGGCGAGGAAATTGCGATTCGCATCGGTCATGCGATGCTGCCGGTGGGCGGTCGCCGAGGTCACGCAATCGGCATCAACGGCACCTCTCCGGGGCCGATCATCCGCCTGAAGGAAGGTCAGAACGTCCGGCTTGCGGTGAGCAATGCACTGGCGGAGGAGAGTTCGATCCACTGGCACGGGCTGCTCGTGCCGTTCCAGATGGACGGCGTACCCGGTGTCAGCTTTCCGGGGATCAAGGCTGGCCAGACGTATATTTACGATTTCCCCGTCCGCCAGTCGGGCACCTATTGGTATCACAGCCATTCGGGCATGCAGGAAGCGATGGGCCTGTATGGCGCGATCGTCATCGACCCTGCCGGTCCCGATCCGGTCGCCTACGACCGCGAGCATGTGATCGTGTTAGCCGACTGGAGCTTTATGCATCCGCACACGCAGCTGCGGAAACTGAAAGCGCAAGGCGGCTATTTCAACATGCAGAAGCAGACGTTGTCGGGCCTCCTCGCCGGCAAGGACCAGTCCGCTGCCGAACGCCGGATGTGGGCCGGGATGCGCATGGACCCGACCGACATTTCGGATGTCACGGGTTCAACCTACCATTACCTTGTCAACGGCCATGACAGCGGCGCCAACTGGACCGGGCTGTTCACCCCGGGCGAGCGGGTGCGTCTGCGGATCATCAACGCCTCGGCGATGACCAATTTCAACGTCCGCCTGCCGGGCCTGCCGATGACGGTGGTTGCCGGCGACGGGCAGAATGTCCAGCCGGTCGAGACCGATGAATTCCAGATCGGCATCGCCGAGACCTATGATGTCATCGTCGAGCTCAAAGAGGATCGCGCCTATGGCTTCATTGCCGAGGCGATCGACCGCTCGGGTCAGGTCCGCGCGACGCTTGCCCCGCGGATGAGCATGATCGCGCCAATTCCGGCTCTGAGAGAACGTCCGCTGCTGACCATGAAGGACATGGGCATGGGCGAGATGGACATGTCGGGTGGCGGCGACATGGCGGGGATGGACCATTCGGCCAAGGGCGGCGGCACGATGAACATGCGCGATCCCAATGTCGCGCCGCAGGTCAAGCTGGGGCCGGGCGTGGCCAGCTTGTCACCCATGCCGATGGACCGGACGGGCGAGCGTCCGACCGGCCTCGAAAAGGTCGATCACCGAGTCCTCACCTACAAAGACCTCAAGTCGCTTGCCCCCAACCCC
>JANONQ010000044.1:0-5460 GCA_031420935.1 Novosphingobium sp.
GTGACGGCTCGAGGTGAGGTTTAGCGACCCCTGCGATGCCAGGATGGCATCGATCCGGGCATGCAGCGCAACAAGCGAATGCTCGCTGCCGTTTCCAGCGGCAGAGGCGGCTTCGCCGTCAATCGCCAACACTTCATCGCCCCGCCGAAGCCCCGCCGACTCGGCGGGTGAGCCAGCAGCAACAGCTTGCACTGCCAGATTGCCGGCTAAGCCGAGATCGGCGCGGGTGCGGTTGGGCTGGGCATCGCTGCGGATATCCCTCAGCATCAGGCCGATGGCGCTCTGGGTGCGGCGGCACAGCGGGGCATTGGCCCGCGCCAGGCGCCAGCCGATGGACAGAAGCCGTGCGTCATGCGCTTGCCAAGCGTCGATGGTCGCAGCGTAATCGGCGGTGGTGGCGGAGGGCACCGCTCCGGCCGGCGCTGCAGACGGCAGCACCGGCAGCAGGCCCAGCGGCGCCAGCCCGCGGAGCACGGCGGCCCTCAGCCGCGTGCCTTGGCGATCGACTGGCTCAGCTGCTCACGGCCGACGGCACCCGAATGTACCTCCTCACCGATCACCCAGCTCGGCGTCCCCTGGAAACCGAGTTGGCGAGCAAACTGCATATTGCGCTCGATCTCCGCGTCGATCCGCGGGTCGGCCAGAATGCGCCGCGCCCGGTCCATATCGAGCCCGGCGGCACGGGCGGCCACCTCGATGGTCCGGGCATCGGGATTGCCGGCCGCGAACATGGCGTGGTGGAAGGCGGCGTATTTACCCTGCTCGGCCGCAGCCAGGCTCATGCGCGCGGCAGCGGCACTGGCCGGCGAGAGGATCGGCAGCTGGCGGATAACGACTTTGAGGTCGGGGTTGGCGGCGATCAGCGCGTCCACCTCGCCAACGCTCTGCCGGCAGTAGCCACAGGCGAAATCGCTGAATTCAACCAGCGTAACCTTGCCCGAAGGATTGCCAAGCACTGTCCCGGGGTAGGGCATTTCGATCTTATCCCGCACTCCGGAAAGCAGCTTCATGCTTTCCCGGCGGCGCAAGTTTTCCATTGCTTCGGGCAGGATTTCGGGATGTTCGAGCACATAGTCATGGACGAGCTTCTCGATCGCCGCCCGCTCGCCCGCGCCCAGTTTCGCGGCGTCATTGGCGCCGTTGAGATGCGCCTGCCAGTACCAGCCAAGCCCGATGCCGGCCAATGCGCTAATCACCGCCGCAATTGCCAGCCGCCAGCCGCCGCCCAGCCTGTCGATGATCCGGTTCATGTGCGCCGCCTACTTGCGTTTGCGCTTGCGTTCAATCTCGGCGCGCGCCTGCATGGCGATATCCTGTGCACGCAGCCAGTCCGGCGAGCCCTTGGGCAGGGCCGCTTCCGCCGCCTGCGCGCTGGCGAGAGCTTCGGCCATATGCTGGTTGAGCGCCTGCTGTTCGGCGCTTGCCAGCCGGGCGCGCGCCAGATCGCCCGTTGCCGCATAGACGACGCCCAAATTATACCAGGCGAAGGGATTGTCCCGGTCGCGCGCAACCGCCGCCTTGAGCACGCGCTCGGCTTCAGGGAAATTCTTGCGGTCCTCGGTAGCGATCAGCGCATGGCCGAAGGTGGTGGCGATCAGCGGCTGGTTGCCGGTCAGTTCGCTGGCCCGGCGCAAATCGGACAGCGCTTCGGCAGGTTTGCCGGACTCCAGCAGGATTTGCCCCTTGAGTTCGAGGAAATAGGGATCGGCGGGCGCAGCGGCGAGCAGCGCGTCGGTCTCCGCCATCGCCTTGTCGAGATGCGCATCCTTGTGCCACGCATAGGCCCGGGCGTAGCGCGCCGGAACCGTGGTCAGGCGCGCGGGATAGATCGACAGCGTATCTTTGGGCTGCCCGAGATAGCCGAACAGTTTGGCCTTGGCGCGCAGGAATCGCGCTTCGAGTGCCGGATCATTGGGCTTGGTCCAAGCCGGGTCTCGCTCATAGCTGTCCTGAAGCGTGGTGATGCGGTCGCTGGTGACCGGGTGGCTGCCGTAGAAGGCATTGTCGTCGGTGCTGGTGCGGCCGTAGCGGAACTCCATGTTCTCCAGCTTCTTGAAGAAGGCGATCGAGCCGCGGCCGGAAATACCGGCTTTAGACAGAAACTGCATACCGGCGGCATCGGCGGTCGCTTCCTGGGCACGGCTGAAGGCGAGATATTTGCCCATCGCGGCCTGTTGGCCGGCCATGATCACGCCCATCGCCGCTTCGGCGCCACCCGCCACCGCCGCCGCCGCGCCGAGCAGCAGCGAGAGCAGGCTGATGCCGCCCGCCGCCTTGGCGCCGCCGTTGTAGACGGCATGGCCGCCGACGACATGGCCAAGCTCATGCGCAATGACGCCCTGCACTTCGGCGGCGGTGTCCGCCATGTTGATCAGCCCGCTGTGAACATAGACCGCCTGTCCGCCAGCGACGAAAGCGTTGACGCTGGGGTCGTTGATCAGAACGATATCGACATTCTTCGGATCGAGTCCTGATGCGGCGACCAGCGGCGCCGCCATGTCGTTGAGCAGCGCCTCGGTCTCGGCATCGCGCAAGATCGACTGCGCCGCCACCGGCTGGCCGGTGAGCAGAGCGGCGGCAAGCGTCGCAAGCGACCGGGTCATCAGGCGGGAATAGGCGCGCATCGTCTCTCGCTAGACAGGCCGGGCCTGAACCGGGGCTGAAGCAGGCCTGCGCAGACGGCAACCCAAAGCAGCCGTGCCTCAAGTACGCCGCCGGTTTTACGGCCAGCCCCGCCCAAGCGCAACCCGACCGCCGGCATTCATAAGCAGGCTTGGTAAACCACAGACAGACTTCAGAAAGTCTTCAGCCGAAGGCCAAGGCTTGTTGCGGCGAAGGCGCGTAAACCCGCAAGCCTAAAGAGACGGGGCGTTGAGTGGATACCTCCCACTCGAAAGGATCTGCCATGACTACGATATCCCATATCGGTCGTCCGCTCCTTGCGTTGGCCGCAGCCCTTGTCGCCGCTCCGCTGGTGGCCGATGACCAATTGACTGTCACCGGGCAGCCGCTGTATCAGGAGCGGGTCAGCTTCGCCGATCTAGATCTGCGCAACTCGTCGGCCCAGCAGGCCTTGAAGCGCCGCGTGCACCGTGCGTCGGAGCGGGTCTGCCGTGACGCTTATGGGCCGTTCACGGACAGCGATTTTGTTCCCTCTGGCAGGATTAATGCCGGAATGACCTGCGCGAGCATGACCTACGTCGATGCCCGCCCGCAGATCCGTGTCGCCATCGCCCGCGCCGAGGCCGGGCTGCAGTTGGCGACGAGCCTGGTGGTTTCAGGACCGGCCCGCACCCGTTAGGGCGCCTGCCGGTTCTGGCCCCGGCCCGGGTGCGTCCGACCCGCTTCCCCCAAACCGGACGCACTCGGGTTCCCGGCAGTTTCGCCTTGGCGGCCTGGCCCACGGGCCTTCAAGGCGCGGGCTCGGACCCCGGGGCAAGATGTCCCTTCAGGATCTGCGCCATGGTTGCGCCGAGCTCATCCTCCAGCGCCAGCAGATCGCCGATCTTGCGGTCGTAATTCTCCGACCAGCGATGGAATCCGGTTTCGCCGTCGATCAGTTGCGCGGTGATGCGGATCGTATCGCCAGCCTTGCGGACGCTGCCTTCGACGATGGTGCCAACCCCGAGCGCGTGCGCGATGGCGCGCGCGTCGTCATCGTGGTCCTTATAGGCGAAACTCGACGTCCTGGATGCAACGTGCAAGCCGGGCGCATGCGAGAGCAGGTTGATCAGCTCTTCGGCGATACCGTCGCCGAGGTAATCGAGCCCGGGATCGCCGGTCAGATTGGCGAAGGGCAAGACCGCCACTGCGGTATGCGGATCAGCCATTTGCGGAAAGGCGGCACTTTCATGGACCAGACGGTATCCCAGGCTACGCACGGTGATGAGCTGGTCGGAGTCATGCCCCAGGGCTTTGCGCAACGCGGCGATATGGACCTGGACAGCGTTTTCCTCGATCGTCACATTTGGCCACACTGCGGCCATCAGTTCGTCCTTGGTGACCAGGTCGCCTTCGGCCTCCGCCAGCACCGACAGCAGCTCGAGCGCCTTGCGCCCCAGGGGAACGGGGGTTTCGTCCGCCATGAGCTGGCGGTGGGGCTGCAACGTCAGGTGACCAATGCGATACTGGCGTTTGGACATGGCGACTCCTCGACCGCAAATACTGTCACGCCTCGGTATGTATTGCAATCGGCAGTCTCAAGTAATTACCGAAAGATCAGGCCAGCAGGTGGCGCGCCGCGCGTTCGAGCAATGGCACATCGCCGGCCACTTCACCAAGCAGCACGACTTCGCCGGTGGGCAGCCGGCGCGCGATCAGCAGGGTGAATTCGCTGCCGTCCTCGGCCACCGTGTCGAGCGGCTGATGGCCCAGTTCGCGCAACCTGGCGCAAAGCCGTTCGGCCGGAGATTGGCGGGGCATTGACGGAGCGCCCAGTTCCTCACGGCGCAATTTGCGCTCGTCTCCAACCACGGCCTTGAGACCGCCCGGTGCCGCAACCAGGTAATCGGCGAGGGTGCCTCGTTGCAGGCCAAGCCGGTGAGCATGGCCGATCGCCGAGGCATATTCGGCCAGTCGCGTCTTGTCGTAGTCCGCGCCGAACACCAGCTTGACCACCGGCGTCATCGGTGCCCGGTCCTGGACCGTAAGGCCGGAATCGGCGATCAACTCGGCGAAGCTTTCAGGCTCGGCGGCAGCGGCGAGAGAGAAATCGAACGCCCGGCCGATCGCGGCATAAAGCGTCTGGCGCGAGCGATCTTCGGAACCCTGTGCAGCCCGCGCCAGCTCGCGCGCCGAGGCCAGCCAGTCGGCAAGCACCATTGTCTCAGGGTTTTGCTCGCTCGGTTCAATGATAAGGCCGCTGGCGGATCCGTTGGATAAGTCAGCATCCACAACCGAAGCAATGGTGCCGCCGCTTTCGAGCTCAACCCAGTCCATCAATTCAACCGGCGTCTTTTGGGCCAGTTCCGGCGGAAGCGCACCGAACAGTTCGAAGGGATCGGCCTCCGCGGTAAGTTCGGCGAATTGTTCAAGCAGTTCGAGCGGAATTTCGCTGCTGCTATTTGCGGATTCGCTGGGGGCTTCGGAAACTTCGAGGGCGGAAAGCTTGAGTGGCGCATCGATCTCGCGTTCGGGTTGCGGTTCTTCCAGCTCACTCAGTCCATCGATTGGCAGGGCCAGATCGAGAATGCCATCGTCCCCATCTTCATCTTCTTCGTCTTCCTCATCACTATAGGCGGCCTGGGCAAGCGGCGCGGACCATTCGGGCAGTGATTCGTCGGTGAAGCCGAATTGCGCGACCGGTTCCGACACCGCATCATGCGCCAGCGCAGGCGCCAGTTCGGGTGCCAGGTGGAGAGCATGGTCGATTTCAGCCATCAGCGCGTCGGTGGTCTGCTGGTCTGCCAGCTCTTTCCAATTTATCACGCCGTAGATGAAATCGATGGTGTCATCGTCGCT
>JANONQ010000045.1:0-3329 GCA_031420935.1 Novosphingobium sp.
CAGGAAGATCAGCGCGCCGGTGCCGCCGACGAACGCCGGTCCCATCAGCCCCATCACGCCCTCGCCCGGTATCCCCAGCGCTAGCGCGATCCCGGTCTGCGCGGCGGTGATCCAGAAGCCAACCTGGCACACTTGCAGTGCGATCGCTTTGTAATTGCGATCCTTGAGGCTGCGGGTGATCACCGGCCCAAGGATCGGCTCGAAGCTGGTCCGCAGCTTCTGCGGCAGGCTGGCGACCTGCTGCGCGACGTAATAGATGCCGACCGCGGCGGGCGAGGCGAACAGGCCGAGAATGGCGATATCGAGCCGGCGGGAACCCCATTCGATGCCCTCTGCAATCGCCAGCGGAAAATTCGCTCGGGCGAGTCCATAAAGCTGCCTCGGATTGGGTCGCCAGCCCTGCGGCAGGCCGTAGCTGCGCAGCAGCGGGATCAGCGCGGCAATCGCGGCGGTCAGGGTCGAGAGGATGAACGCCAGCGCTAGCCCGCCGGTCGGCACCAGCCAGAAGAATACCCCCGCCGAAATCGACAGGGTCCACGGCTCGATTACGGAGCGGGCGCGCACGGTGGTGGCGATATCGAATCGGTAGGCGAGCGCGGCCAGTGCGATATCGGTCAGGGCCAGTGGCAGGATCGCCAGCGGCAACAGCAGATCGTAGCGCGAATAGACCCCGCTCGGGAACATCGGCGCGGGAAACAGGAACAGCGCCCCTGCGAAACACAAACCAACAATCAGGGTCAGCAGCATGGCGTCGGCCACCGCGTTCGCCGGGGGTTGATCTCCCTCGGTCAGCCGCCGGGCAAGGCCGCGTTTCTGGCCGACCGAACTAAGCAGGCCGAGGAACTCGATGAGCACCAGCGCCGAGGCGAACTGGCCGAGCGCGACTTCGCCATACAGGCGGCCGGCAATGAACAGGAACGGTAGCCGGGCGAGAAGCCGCAGCGGGAAGCCCAGCAGATTGGTGCGCCCGCCCTTGGCGATAGCGGCGATATCGGCGCGCGCGGAAGACTCGCTCAAGGCGCGCCGCCCTGTTCGGCCCGAAGCGGCCGGGCGAGCAGATCGGCCACCACTGCCGCCGCCGGCGCCTCACCCGCCAGCAGCCGGCACACCGCCTCGACGATCGGCAGGTCGATGTCGTCGCGGCGGGCCAGCTCCGCCAGCACCGGCGCGGTGGCCGCGCCCTCGGCGACGCTGGTCTTGCCGGACAGCGCCTCATCCGCGCTCATCCCCTCGCCCAGCGCCTTGCCGAGCGAGAAATTGCGGCTGGCGGTGGAGGAGCAGGTCAGCACCAGATCGCCGAGCCCGCACAGGCCGGACAGCGTCTCACCCCGCGCACCGCGCGCCAGGCCAAAGCGCAGCATCTCGGCATAGCCGCGCGCGATCAGGGCGGCGCGGGCGTTCTGGCCGAGCCTCAGCCCCTCGACCACGCCGCAGGCGATGGCGAGCACGTTCTTCACCGCACCGCCGATCTCGGCACCGATCAGATCGTCGGAATAATACGGCCGCAGCGCTGGCCGGCCGATCAGCGGCGAGAGTCTCCGCCACTGCGCCTCACCGCCCCCGCAGGCGAGCGTGACCGCAGTCGGCAGCCCGGCGGCGACTTCATGCGCGAAAGTTGGCCCGGACAATACCGCGAGGCTGGCGCCGGGCGCGGCATCGGCGGCGACATCGCTCATCAGCCGGCCGCTGCCCGCCTCGATGCCCTTGGCGCAAAGCACCAGATCGCGCGGGTGGTCCGGCAGGGCGGAGAGGACGGAGGCGAGGAACTGCGCGGGCACGACGGCGAGCAGCACCGGTAGCTCCGCCACATCGGCAATAGCATTGGTCGCGCGGATGGTGGGGGCAAGGCTCGCGCCTGGCAGGAACAGGCTGTTGCTGCGATGCTCGTTGATTTCGGCGACCAGCTCCGGCTCGCGCGCCCAGATCGTCACCGCGCTGCCGTCGCTCGCGAGCGCCTGCGCCAGCGCCGTGCCCCAGGCCCCTGCCCCGATTATACCCACACGCCGCTCACCCTGAGCTTGTCGAAGGGTCATGCCTTGACCCCCGCCCCGCGCACCGGCTCAGCGCTCTCATCGAGCGGCCAGCGCGGGCGGGCGGCGAAATCGAGCGGATCGTTCTGGCCCAGAGCAAGCCGTTCGATCCCGGCCCAAGCGATCATCGCGGCGTTATCGGTGCACAGCGGCAGCGGCGGGGCGGCAAAGCGCAGGCCGTGTTCGGCGGCGAGGCTTTGAAGCGCGGCGCGCACGGCCCGGTTGGCGGCGACACCGCCGGCGACGACCAGCGCGTTGACCGGCCCAGCTGTTGAGATCGCGCGTTTGGTCCGGTCCAATACGCAATCGATTGCCGCCTGCTGGAAGGAGGCTGCAATATCTGCGTCGGTGTATGGGGCGGAGGTTGGCGCGGGCGCTTCGACAAGCTCAGCACGAGCGGGGTTTTTTCGATTTCCCCACCCCACCCCCGCTCGTCCTGAGCTTGTCGAAGGACTCATACCGAGTTTAGCCCGCATCACCGCACTCTTGAGCCCGGCAAACGAGAAATGCGGCTCGGCCCTGCCCAGCAGCGGCCGCGGCAAGGGCACCGCTTTGGCGTTCCCCTCCGCCGCCAGCCGTTCCACCGCCGGGCCGCCGGGATAGCCGAGCCCGAGGATCTTGGCGGTCTTGTCGAACGCCTCGCCGAGCGCATCGTCGATGGTCGTGGCGAGGCGGCGGTAGCGTCCCACCCCCTCCACCACCAGAAGCTGGCAATGCCCACCCGAGACCAGTAGCAGCAGATAGGGAAAGTGCAGCGAGGCATCTGCCAGCCGCGGCGACAGAGCGTGGCCCTCAAGGTGATTAACCGCGATCAGGGGCTTGTCGGCAGCCATCGCCAGCGCCTTGGCGGTGACCAGGCCGACCATAACCCCGCCGATCAGTCCCGGGCCGGCCGTGGCGGCAATGGCATCGACATCGGCGAGGGTCAGCCCGGCATCGGCCAGCGTGCCGGCGATCAGCGGTGTCAGCAGCTCGGCATGGGCGCGGGCGGCGATTTCGGGCACGACGCCGCCATAGGGCCGGTGCGCCTCGTCCTGCGAGGCGATGCGCTGCGCCAGAATCACCCGCTCGCCGGTAACCAGCGCAGCGGCGGTTTCGTCGCACGACGATTCAATGCCCAGAACGAGTGCCATCCCCGCTTTCACTTAGAGAGATTGGACCCTAACACAAGCAGCCCATGATTGCGCACCATTCGCCACGCTGCCTGCGCCTCGGCACCCGCCGCTCGCCGCTTGCGCTTGCCCAGGCCGAGGAAGCGCGGGCGCGGCTGATTGCCGCCCATGGCCTGGCCGCCGATTC
>JANONQ010000046.1:0-2689 GCA_031420935.1 Novosphingobium sp.
ATGCCGCTCGGCGAAGTCGAGGAAGACCGGTTCGATCATTATCTGCCGCTGTCGGCGGTGCGCGAAAGTCTGGAGCGGCGCTGGACGTTGACCCCCAGCGATCACCGCACCGGCGGCCCGGCGCGTTATGTCACGATTGCCGAGACCGCCAATGGCAGGGGCGGTCGGCTCGGCTTCATCACCCCGCTGACCAACAATTTCTGCGAGGGCTGCAACCGTATCAGGGTGACCGCGACGGGCCAGCTCTACGCCTGCCTCGGCGGCAACGAGCAGGTCGATCTGCGCAGCGCGCTGCGCTCGGCCGACCCCGATGCGGCGCTGACCGACGCGCTCGATGTGGCCATGAAGATCAAGCCGGCGCGGCATCATTTCGTCATCGACGGACCCGGCGGCGCGCCAGCGCTGGCGCGGCATATGTCGATGACGGGTGGCTGAACATGCCGCTGAAGCTGGTGTTTCTCGGCCGGCTGGAAGATGCCGCCGGTGGGGCTGAAAGGTTGGTCGAACCTGTAGCTTCGCTGGATTCGCTGCTCGCCCGGCTCGAACCCGAACTGGCTAGCACGCTTGGGGCCGAGCGGATCAAGCTCGCCCTCAACGGCGCGCTGATCTCCGACCGTGCCTCGCTCACTCTCAAAGATGGCGACGAACTCGCCTTCCTGCCGCCGGTCAGTGGCGGCTGACATGGCCTGCGACGTCCGCCTGACGACAACACCCTTTGACCCAGCGGCTGAACTAGCCGCTTTTTACGCCGCCCATGCCGCGGCCGGCGGCATCGCCAGCTTCATCGGCCAGGTGCGGGCAGGAGATGGGGTCGAGGCGCTCGAACTCCAGCATTACGAGCCGCTCACCTTGCCGGCGATGCGGGCACTGGCGCAGGATGCCAACCGGCGCTGGGTGCTGGACGGCTTGCTGATCGTCCACCGCTCCGGGCTGATGGTGCCGGGCGATCCGATCGTGCTGGTCGCCGCCGCCTCGCGCCACCGCCGCGACGGTTTTGCTGCGGCCGAGTTTGCCATGGATCACCTGAAGAGCGAAAGCTGGTTCTGGAAGCGCGAAAAGGCCGGCGGGGAATGGCGCTGGATCGAGCCGCGTGCGCAGGATTTCGCGGATATCCGCCGCTGGGAGTGATTCTCGCGGTAATCGAGTGGTTGCCTAACCGCCGAGCCTGCCGCGCAGGGCGGCAAGGATGTGGTCCTCCTCGCCTATCCAGGCTGTGACCTGGTCGCGGGCGGCGGCGATTGTGGCCCACTCGCCGCTGCTTGCGATGCGGGCGGCGGCGTAGAGCTGGTCAAGGTCGGCGAGCGCGATCATCGCATCGCTGCGGGCCGATTCAAGGCTGGCGAGCGCGACGCTGGCGACAGCCCAGGCTTCGCTGCCGGGTGCCCCGCCGCCGCCTGCCGCGACCGCGCGTTCCGCCTCAGCCCGGCGCGAGGCGAAGCGCGTATCGGCCTCGCGCGCCTGTTCGATCAGGGCGGCGAGCCGCGCCGGCAGCTCGGCGTCCGGTGCGGTTGCGACCGGCGCGGGGGCTGCCGTCGGGGTATTGCTCGCCGCCCGTTCCGCCGGCCGCCGCGCCAGCGACGGATAGTTCGCCGTATCGGCGGCGCAGGCCGGAAGGACGAGGATAAACGCCGCAGTGGAAAGGCCAGTCAGGGCTCGCATCATCGCCCGCCTTAGCACGGCCAAAGGTGTTCGCCAGAGCCCGATGCTTGGTTGACAGTGAAAATCCCTTCGACTAGGGGCACCTCTCTTTCCGGCCCTGCTTCCAGCGGGGCTTTGGTGCATCGCTGGCACCGCAGAATTTGACAGGTAAGGGTACCATGTTCGCAGTTGTGCGCACGGGCGGCAAGCAATACCGCGTTGCCGCCGGAGACAAGATCGCGGTCGAAAAACTGGCTGGTGAAGCCGGTGATACGATCACTTTGGGTGAAGTCCTGCTCGCCGGCAATGACGGCGCGCTAGCCGACGCTGCCAAAGTCGTGGTGTCCGCCGAAATCATCGCTCAGGCCAAGAGCGAAAAGGTCATCGTCTTCAAGAAGCGCCGCCGGCACAATTATCGCCGCAAGAACGGCCACCGCCAGCAGATCACCCTGCTGCGCATCCTTTCGGTCGGAGACGAAGCCAGGAAGGCTGCCCCGATGGAAAAAGCCGCACCGAAGCTTGAAACGGCTGAAGGCGAGGCACCGGTGGTGGCAGCCCCGGCCAAGAAGGCCGCTGCGGCCAAATCCGAATAAGATCCGGAGTTAATCGAGATGGCACATAAGAAAGCAGGCGGCTCTTCGCGCAACGGTCGCGATTCGGCTGGCCGCCGCCTCGGCGTCAAAAAGTTCGGCGGTCAGGATGTGATCGGCGGCAACATTATCATTCGCCAGCGCGGCACCCGCGTTTATCCGGGCACCAATGTCGGCCTAGGCAAGGACCACACGCTGTTCGCCCTTGCCGAAGGCCGCGTGCGATTTCACGATGGCAAGCTCGGCCGCAAATACGTCTCGGTGGACGTAATGGCAGTCGCCGCAGAATAGACCGGATGACCGATAACGGGTCATCCTGACGGGATGGCCCAGCCGGCGGCGACAGCTTCCGGCCAAACGAGGGAGAGGGTCCGCCCGTCTCCCTCTTTTCGTCTCTCCTCCAGAACGGTTTTGTCCGGACGGCGCGCCAGGCGCGCGGCCCGGCGCAAACCGTAACGACA
>JANONQ010000047.1:0-2690 GCA_031420935.1 Novosphingobium sp.
CGCCCGACAGGCCCACCCCAACCCCTCCCGCAAGCGGGAGGGGCTTAAGGCAGATCAACCCTCGGTTTCAGCAGGCGTTTCTTCGGCGTCGCCTGCTTCGCTCTTCATCGCGGAAGGAGCGACGATCGTGGCGATGGTGAAGTCGCGGTCGGTGATCGCACTGACCGAACCGGCGGGCAGATTCACTTGGGCGATGTGGATTGAATCGCCGACTTCGAGCCCGGTGACATCAATGCGGATGTCAGTCGGAATGCGATCCGATTCGCAGACCAGCTCAAGCTCGTGGCGCACGATGTTGAGGACGCCGCCGCGCTTGAGGCCCGGCGAATCCTCTTCGTTAATGAATACCACCGGCACCGCAACCGTCACCTTGGCGTCCGCCGCCAAGCGCAGGAAGTCGACATGCAGCGGGCGCTCGGACACCGGGTGAAAGGCGACGTCCTTGGGCAGGGTGCGGACCTTCTTGCCGCCAAGCTCGATCTCGACGATCGAGTTGAAGAAGTGACCGGTGCCAAGCTGGCGGGACAGTTCCTTCGCCTCGACGTGGACCACCAGAATTTCGTCTTTACCGCCATAGACAACGGCGGGAACTCGGCCTTCGCGACGCAGCGCGCGGGAGGCTCCCTTGCCTGCCCGCCGCGTCTCGGCCGGCAGGGTAAGCGCTTCGCTCATGTCTCTACCTTCCAAAGATGGATTACACCATTTCTCCGTCACGCCTCCAGGGATGACCATGACGGGAAGCGCGCGCCCCTATAGGGGATGGGGGGGAAATGCAAGGCTGCTACTGGATGCGGCGAACCGCGAAGCCGCGGGCGCGCAGCATCGCCGGCAGCCCGTCTTCTCCCGCCATATGCGCCGCGCCCACCGCCACGAACGGACGTTCGCCGCGCTGCAGCAGGGCCGCGATGCTATCGCTCCACGCGCGGTTGCGGGCGGTGAACAGGATTTGGCGCAGTTCGGGGTCGGCCAGCATGCCGCGGCGGGTTTCGGCCTCGATTATTGCGAAGTCGCCCCTGCGCCAGGCCTCGGCGAGGCTCCCGCTTTGCGAGCTATCGCGCCCGTCGTCCTCGACCACGGCCTTGAGCAAGTCTCGCTGTTCGCGCTCCGGCATGGCGTCGAACAGGCCAAGCTGGCGCTCGGTGCCTTCGAGTTCGAGCACCGGCTTGCCGCCCGTCAGGCGCAGCACCGCGCGGTCGATGCCATAGGCGCTGTCGAGACTGCCAGCGCCCGCCCGCGCCAGGGTCAGGGCCGCCGCCCAGGTTTCGATACCGGCGAAATCCGCCTCCCGTTTGCTGGCATCGGCGATCAGGCGGGCAAGGGGGCGGCGCAGCGCCGGATCGATGCGGGCGGACAGCGGCGGCAGGCCGGCGGAGCGCGACAGCCGGGAAAACGCTTCCGCCATTGCGGCATTGTCATCCAGATTGGCGATTTCGACCGCAATCACGCTCGAATCGGCGAGCGCCCGGTCGATTGCCGGCGAGCGCCAGGCGGCCGGCCTCGCCAGGGCGTGGATCGTCCCCAGCAGCCAGCCCCGCTCGCCCTTCGGTCCGGCGATTTGCCAGAAGGCGGGCCGTGCGGGTTCGGGACTGGGCGCGCAGGCGGCAAGGGCGGCAAGTGCCAGCCACGCCAACAGGCGCCATGTCATGGCTATTGCACCCGGTTAGTGGCGATGCCTTTGCTTGCCAGCTGATCCTGCACGCTGCCGGCTCCGGCGAGGTGTCCTGCGCCGACCGCCAGAAACACCGTGCCGGGCCGGTCCAGCCGCTTGTCGATCCATTCCGCCCAGACCTTGTTGCGGTTGGTCAGGAGGCGTTCCAGCAGCACAGGATCGTTCTCCTCCTTATTCATCATCCGGGCGAGCGTCGCCGCATCGCCGCGCCTCCAGGCCTCGACCATCCCCGCCAGCACATTGCGCGCCTCGGGCATGTTCTCGACGACCTCGCTAAGATAGCGCAGCTGCACGTTCTCAAGCAGCGAATCGAACAGCCCGAGCTGATATTCGGCGGTCTCCAGCGCGATGTGCGCCCGGCCCAACACCTTGCCGCGCGCGCTTAGCGCTTGCTCGACCCCGTTGGCCGGATCGAAGCCGCCCCGCAGGATCGGCAGAGTTGAGAGGAACACCGCCGCATACCAGGGCTTCATCCGGTCAAATGTTTGCACCGCGAGCCCATTGGCCGTGAGCGCCGCCTCGAAATCGGCCTTCTGCTTGGGCGTAAGCATATCGCGCAGCGACTTGCCGGCGGGCAGCACGCCTACGGCCAGCACCGCCTTCTGCATCTGCGCGGGTTCGGTCTCGACGATCTCGGTGACCAGCTCCTGCGAATTGTCGAATGCGGCGGCGATCTGGCCGTCGAACCATTCTATGCCCTTGGGCAGGGCATGGATCGTGCCGAACAGGTAGATTGTCGTATCGGCATCGGCGACTTTCCACATCGCCGGTCGGGCGGGTGCGAGCTGCTGCTGCGCGACGGGCGACGGCAGGGTCTGCTGCGCCGGGGCGGCGGCGGACAGGCTGGCAGCGAGGGCGGCGATAGTGAGAGCGGTGCGGCGGAGGACTTTCATGCCAGTGCCTATAGCGTCCAATCGTCGCCAGTCGATGAACGAAAGCGCGGGTTAGTTGACCCTGCGGGCGCCATCCGCCAAAGGGCGCGGCATATGGCCGGACCCGCCGCCCCGCTCAGCTTCCAGGA
>JANONQ010000048.1:0-2225 GCA_031420935.1 Novosphingobium sp.
TGCTGCTGCTCGTGCCGGCGACCGGCGCACAACGAGCTGACACTCGGACATCTGTGCTGGCACCGGCGATCGTGCTGCATCTCGACGGGGCCGTCGGACCGGCCACCGCCGATTATGTCGTGCGCGGCCTGAGGACGGCAGCCGAGCGCAAGGCGCCGCTCGTCATCCTGCGGATGGATACGCCGGGCGGGCTCGACACATCGATGCGCGACATCATCCGCGCCATCCTTGCCTCGCCGGTTCCGGTCGCGACCTATGTCAGCCCCAGCGGCGCGCGGGCGGCAAGCGCGGGGACTTTCATCCTCTATGCCAGCCACATTGCCGCGATGGCCCCCGGCACCAACACCGGCGCGGCGACGCCGGTCCAGATCGGGGCCGCGCCCTCTCCGGCAGGTGAAGGCGAACCGAAGAAGGCCGCGGATCCCATGGCAGCCAAGATGACCAACGATGCGGTCGCCTTCATCCGTTCGCTAGCCGAACTGCGCGGGCGCAATGCCGACTGGGCGGAGAAAGCAGTCCGCGAAGCTGCCAGCCTTTCGGCCCAGGCGGCGCTCAAGGCGCATGTCATCGATATCGAGGCGCGCGATCTTCGCGATCTCCTGGGGCAGATGCAAGGGCGGGTCGTCACTGTTGCGGGCCGAAGCGTCAGAATCGACAGTGCAGGGCTTGCCCTTGAGAATATGGCGCCCGGCTGGCGCACGGAGATGCTGGCGGCGATAACCAATCCCAATGTCGCGCTGCTGCTGATGATGATCGGTATCTATGGGCTGATCTTCGAATTCATGAACCCCAGTTCCTTTCTGCCCGGTACGCTCGGCGCGATCTGCCTGGTGACCGCACTCTACGCCTTTGCCGCGCTGCCGGTGAACTATGCCGGGCTGGCCCTGATCCTGCTCGGCATCGGCATGCTGGTCGCTGAGGGGTTCCTCTTTTCGCACGGCATCCTCGGCACCGGCGGCGTGGTTGCCTTTGCGCTCGGCGCGACGATGCTGATCGATGCCGAGACGCCCGAATTCCGCATCTCCTGGTCGCTGATCGGCGGCGTCACGGTGGCGAGCACGGCTTTCATCCTGCTGGTCGTGCGCACCGCGCTGAGCGCGCGCCGGCGCAAGGTGGTCAGCGGACCCGAGGAGATGATCGGCGCGTCCGGTGCCGTGCAGGACTGGAGCGACGGCAAGGGCCATGTGTTCGTCCATGGCGAGCGCTGGTCGGCATCGGGCGACCGGAAACTTGGCCAAGGCCAGCCTGTTCGCGTGACCGGACTTGTGGATCTGACGGTCGAAGTGGAGCCGGTTGCGGCGAAGGAGGATTGAATGCTGATGGACCTCGCTTTCTACGTCCCGCCGGTGGTCCTGCTGCTGGCGTTCCTGACGGCGGCGATCAGGATATTGCGCGAGTACCAGCGCGGCGTGGTGTTCACGCTGGGCCGCTTCACCGGGGTCAAGGGCCCCGGGCTGATCCTGCTCATCCCGTTCGTCCAGCAGATGGTCCGCACCGACCTGCGCACCACCGTGCTCGACGTACCGCCGCAGGACGTCATCTCGCGCGACAATGTCTCGGTGCGGGTCAATGCCGTGATCTATTTCCGGATCATCGATCCGGAGCGGGCGATCATCCAGGTCGAGGATTTCCTCAACGCCACCAGCCAGCTCGCCCAGACCACGCTGCGCTCGGTGCTCGGCAAGCACGAGCTGGACGAAATGCTCGCCGAACGCGACAAGCTCAACGTCGATATCCAGGAAATCCTCGACAGCCAGACTGCCGCCTGGGGCATCAAGGTCGCCAATGTCGAAATCAAGCAGGTCGATATCACCGAAACGATGATCCGGGCGATCGCAAGGCAGGCCGAAGCCGAGCGCGAACGCCGGGCGAAGATTATCAATGCCGAGGGCGAGGAACAGGCGGCGCGCAAGTTGCTCGAGGCGGCGGAAATCCTCAGCCAGCGTCCAGAGGCGATGCAGCTGCGCTATCTCGGCACGCTCAACTTCATTGCGGGCGACAAAAACTCGACGGTGGTCTTTCCCTTCCCGATCGAACTGGCCCAGTTGCTGAAGTCCGCAGTGCAAAAGCAGTAGGACGGGCGGCCTGTCACCGCACCAGCAGGTCGTCGGTGACCTCCATGTGCAGAAAGGGCTCTGGCTCTCCATCCGCAATCGCATCGACAAAGGCTGCGCGTACGGCGGGATAAGGCTTCCTGGCCAATGTCGGCATAGCGCTCGTGAGCG
>JANONQ010000049.1:0-9923 GCA_031420935.1 Novosphingobium sp.
AAACCGTCGTGCTGATAATTCGGCACCGAGAGTTCGAATCTCTCCGTCTCCGCCAGTTCCTGCACTTTTGCGGCTTGAAGCGTCCCGGGTTTTCCGGAGGCGGTTTCATTTGAGTCATGCGACCATATCGAGGTTATCGAGGGCTGCATAGTAATTGGCTTCGGCCTCGGCGGGCGGGATATGTCCGATGGGTCCGAACAGTCGGTGATTGTTGAACCAGTCGACCCAGCGCAGGGTCGCCATCTCTACCGCCGAAGCGTTGGGCCATGATCATTGCCGCCAGATGACCTCGGCCCCTTCGGCGAAGCTCAGGACATGCTTGTAGAGGCCGTTGATCGTCTCGGCCAAAGCCCCTTCGACAAGCTCAGGACAGGATTGTCGTAGCTGTCGCCGACGCTGCCGACCGAGGGCACCAGCTTGGCTTCGGACAGGCGCTGGGTGTACCTGTCGACCGTGCTCGACGACTTCTCGCGCTACATCATCGCCTGGAAACTGTGCACCAACATGCGCGCCGAGGACGTGACCGCCACGCTGGACCTCGCCCTCAAGGCCTCGGGCTGCGACAGCGCCAAGGTGCTGCACAAGCCCAGGCTGCTCAGCGATAACGGCCCCAGCTACATCGCCGGCGAACTGGCAGAATACATCGAGGCCCAGAAGATGAGCCACGTGCGCGGCGCCCCGTGCCATCCGCAAACACAAGGCAAGATCGAGCGCTGGCACCAGACCCTCAAGAACCGCATCTTGCTGGAGAACTACTTCCTGCCCGGTGACCGTGAAGCCCAGATCGTGGCCTTCGTCGAGCACTACGACAACCAGCGTTACCACGAGAGCCTAAACAACGTGACGCCCGCCGACGCCTACTTCGGCAGGGCACCAGCCATCATCAAACAGCGTGAAAGGATCAAACGACAGACCATCGAACATCGGCGCTTGCAACACCGCAAGCTCGCCGCTTAACATCAACCCCCAGACGAGGCCCGCACTCCGCTAATTTACGCCGCGAGGTGTGCCAATTGTTCTGACGACGGACACTTAGGTCTGAACCTGTCCCGCCACAGCCGCACAGTCTCGTGGCACACGTCGATGCCGCGCTCAAAAAGCAAATCCTCAACGTTGCACAGCGACAACGGAAATCTGACATACAGCAACACAGCCTGGCGGATGATTTCAGGCGACAAGTGAAAGTATTGGAACAAATCGATGACCTTCCTCGTCCGTCCCGATAATCGGCTTGGCCTACGGACAGCCATCCCTTTGAGACAGCCCCACGTACGCGGTCAGTCCGCTATAGAGCCCCCAGGCGGATTATCGGACGCTATCCTGTCACCATAATTTTTGGCCAACATCGCGGCATTCAACCAAGAAGAAGATAGCCGCCGGCCTAGCGATCAACGGACCCAGCCCAGCGCAGCCGGAATCAAGGTGCTGATGAACGCTGCGGCGCTCGCGCGGTAGGCATCGCGCACCGGCGGCGACATGCGATCCCAGTTGGCGTACATCTGCGTCATCCGGCGATTACGGCGGAAGCGGCGCTCATGCCGGGCGAGGAAATCCCAGTAGAGCGCATTGAAAGGGCAGGCGTCCGGCCCGGTCTTCTGCTTCACGTCGTAGCGGCAGCGCGCGCAATGGTCCGACATGCGGTTGATATAGGCTCCGCCGCCGGCATAGGGCTTTGTCGCCAGGCGGCCGCCATCGGCGTGCTGGCTCATGCCGATCACATTGGGCAGCTCAACCCATTCATAGGCGTCGACGTAGACCACCAGAAACCAGTCGGCGACGTCCTGCGGCCGGACCCCTGCGAGCATCGCAAAATTGCCCAGTACCATCAGGCGCTGGATGTGATGCGCATAGCCATTATCGCGGGTGTTGCGAATGGCTTCGGCCATGCACAGCATGTCGGTTTCACCGGTCCAGTAAAAATCCGGAAGGGGCAATGTCGCCTCCAACGCATTGGCTTGCCCCACCTCCGGCATTTCAAGCCAATAATATCCTCGGACATATTCACGCCAGCCGATGATCTGACGGATGAAGCCTTCCGCCGCGTTGAGCGGAACGGTTCCATTATGATAGGCTTCGGCGGCGGCAGTGGCGACCTGCAGCGGAGTCAACAGCCCCAGATTTAGGGCCGGGCTCAGCCAACTGTGGAACAGCCAGTCCTGTCCCGTAACCATCGCGTCCTGATAGGTGCCGAAGTCGGGCAGTGCGGTGCGGATGAAGTGATTGAGTGCCCGGGTGGCCTGCGCGGCGGTTACCGGCAGGCCGAAATTCGCCAGCCGCCCAAAGTGCTTACCGAAACGCGCCGCGACTAAAGCCATCACCTCGCCGGTCGTCTCGTCAGGCGCAAAATGCATCGGCTCCGGATAATTGATGCCGCGTCTCGGCGGCGCGCGATTGTCCTTGTCGAGGTTCCATTGACCACCCTCGGGCTTGCCGTCGGCCCCCATCAACAGCCCGGTCTTGCGGCGCATGTCGCGATAGAAAAACTCCATCACCAGCCCATCGCGTGCCTGCGCCCAGGTTTGAAATTCGAGGATCGAGCAGACGAACCGGTCGTCAGACAGCACATCGACCTGAATCCGGCACTGGCGCGCCCAACCGTCGATGGCACTCTGGACCCGCCACTCGCCCGGCTCAACGATGCGGATGCTGGTCGCGCCATGCCGCTCGACCGCGCGCCGAACTTCGCCGGTGAAGCTGCCTGCATTGTCGGGGTCGTCCAGCCGAATATAGTCGACCGTCCATCCCGCGGCGCGCAGTTCCGCGGCAAAATGCCGCATTGCCGAAAGGATCAGCGCGATCTTGCGCTGGTGATGGCGGACGTAGGTGGTTTCCTCGGCAACCTCCATCATCAGCACGACTGCATCCTCCATGTCGACATCGCGCAGCGACGCCAGTTGGTGGGACAATTGGTCGCCCAGGATGGGAATGAGGATGGTCATAGCGGCCGAATAACGCGCTGGCCGCCTGAATGATACCGGACGCTGGGGACCTGGCGCCTAAACCGATTGTGACACGGCAGCGTTCTGCGCTTGCACCGGGCGCTGTGTGCGGCAAAGCTGCACTTATGCCCAAGATGGTCAAGAAGGGGAATTTGCCAACCAAGATCTGCACCGAGTGCGGCCTGTCGTTCGCCTGGCGCAAGAAATGGGCGCGCGATTGGGAGCAGGTTAAACATTGTTCCGACCGCTGCCGCGCGAAGTCTTGAGCTGATTCTCGATCGGCGCCGTGAGGTGCAGTCAGTTTGGACTTGGCTAGCGCGAGATCGGCTTCACGGCGCGATCCGTTGGCCGTCCCAGGCTAGCACCGCCCCAGAAGCAGTGTTTGTCAAACCATCGATTACGGACAGCAAATGCTGCGCGCTGGCTGTCGGTGAAAGCAGCTTGCCGTCCGCAATCCCCTTCCGGAAGGGCGCGGAAAGACTGGTATCGACCGTACCAGGGTGCAGGCCAACCGCAATTGCGTGCGGCCGCGTACGGTTCAGTTCGATCGCCAGGTTCGCGATGATCATGTTCAGCGCCGCTTTCGACGCGCGATAGCTGTGCCAGCCACCGAGCCGGTTGTCGCCGATTGATCCCACCCGGGCCGTCAGCGCGGCAAAGACGCTGCGGCGATCCTTTGGCAGCGCTTGGATCATGTGCTTGGCAATCAGCGCGGGACCGACGGTATTGACCCGGAAGGCCGCAAGCATTGCGTCAGCAGTAAGCGCGGCGAAGCGCTTCTCGGGCAGATACTGTGCGTCGTGAAGAATTCCGGTCGCCACGATGGTCAGATCGACTGGCCCTGCGGCAGCCACTTCCGATGCACTCGCGGCGATCGATGCCTCGTCAAGCAAGTCGAAGGTGAACGGCCGGACGACATCCGCTACGGGCGCAACAGAGGTCCGGCTACCAGCGTGGATGACGTCGTAGGCGTCAAACTCAGCCAGCGTCTCCACCAGCGCACGGCCGATGCCGCCGGACGCTCCCCAAATTACAGCACGTCGGACGCTCATTGCCGATGCCCTTTCATTTGCGTGGTGACCTTGCCGGGAATATCGACGCCCGAACCGGCCCTGCTGATACGCTAGGATAATTAGATCGGAATCATGGCGAACAAGCCCTGATGTACCAGAAGGGCGGCCACGGCGGCTAGTTTCTCCTTCCGGGAGACAAAGTAACCTGTTCCCGCCAGTTCTGTTTGGCTGAGGGCTACGATCAAGGTGGGCTTGCACGGTTAGGTTGCGGCCCGGAAGGGACAGGCCAGCGGTTGCTAGATCCACCGCCCTTCCAGCGCGGGATCGCTATCGACGCGCGAGCGACATAAACGTCTGCGGCCGTTTTGTTGCAGTCGTGTAGGTTGCAACGGTAATTGCTGCTGCTGCGATCAGAACTGCATGCCCAATCAGGCTGATGGCAAGGATGGTGTAGCTGCCGATGGCAATCGAAAACGCGATGGCCCACATCCATCCGAGCATCTGTAATACCATGTGCCTGATCGTGACATCGGGAATATGACGAAGCGGGCTCACCTCATGATCGAACAAATAGCCCCAAATATATACTGTCAGTTTTTTCATAGCATCAATCCTTTTTTGTTACGGACGCAACGGAACGAACATTTGAGGCTTTTCAACAATCCTAATTTATGGGCAACTTGTGCTCAAGTGTGGCCATCTGAGGCCGTAACCCCTCAATATCTGGACCTACGACGAGATAACATATGGCCCTTAGGGCATGTTTCGATGGCGGGGCCTTGGCTTCAGCTACCCGGCCCGCGTCTGCGGAACTTTT
The DNA here is from genome assembly GCA_031420935.1 of Novosphingobium sp. Lineage (GTDB taxonomy): Bacteria > Pseudomonadota > Alphaproteobacteria > Sphingomonadales > Sphingomonadaceae > Novosphingobium. Next base: position 4,770 of record JANONQ010000049.1, read on the forward strand.
TCTTATTCGCTTGCCCTACACCAGGCATTTTCTGACCGGTTGGAGCAATCCTGCCCATTGGAGACTGCCGGGACCGGAATTTTATCTGACCCGATGCGACATTGAGCGAGCAATCGGCCCGATAGCCATGCGCATTCGACACGGGGACCAAGCAGCCAGTCGCCACAAACGCCAAGCCTGAGTTCTGGGTTCCACAATGCACCGTCTCCGGTTCCCGCTGAGAGCGCATAGCGCCACTGGTGCGACAGCGCTGCAATCGGTTGTGGAAGGGCGCAATTCGCGGCTCCGGACAGCGCCGCCAACAGCAGCTCTGCAATATGTTGCGGCGATTCTTCGGGCCTTGAACTGGACCAAACCGCGCTGGCCTGAACGATCCAGGCCTCAGGATCGGGTCGGCCGGGCTTGGCGCTGTTGCGGGCCGCCCAGGCAATGTCACCCCGGTTGCGGATCACCGATGGCAAGCAGTCCAACGGACGATCGAACACGAACATCCCTGTCCAGCAAGGCTGGGATCGCGCCCTGAGCGCAACCCGCGTCATCGAAAAATCGTGAAGAGAGAGAATGGCTGCTGCCTGTTCCGCTGGAATAGCCAGCACGACAGAGTCGAAGGGCCCGATCGAATCGGACTCGCCCATCAGCCACCAGTCGTTGTTCTTGCGAGCAATGCCAGTAACGCGGTGACCCCATGCCATGAAGTGAGCAGAGGCCATCTGTCTAATGATGGCATTCATTCCAGGCACGCCGACCCATGCGTCCGCACTGGCCTGCGGCCAGGGTGCGGCAATTGCTAGATCGCTCCATGTGTCAACGAGCCGCCTGAACGCAGGATCGCGCGCGGTAAAATACTGCGCTCCGTGATCAATCGTCACCTCACCCAGCGAAGTCTGCAAGCGCCGGGTCGACATGCGCCCGCCGGGACCGCGCCCTTTGTCGAACAGGGAGATCGAGTGTCCGGCAGCCTTGAGGAAATCAGCGCATGCGAGCCCTGCCATGCCTGCGCCAATGATGGCAAATTTCATCGCAGCTCACTGCTTGATCATTAGCGACAGCACTTCCTTGCGGCTGTCTGCATTGCTCAAAAAGCAGCCAAGCATCCGGCTGGTGACCATTCCGACCCCGTGGGTCTTGACCCCGCGCCCGGTCATGCAACCGTGCTGCGCTTCGATTACTACGGCAACGCCCTGGGGCTTCAGGTTGTCCCAAATCGATTGCGCTACCTGAGCTGTCAGGCGTTCTTGGACCTGCAAGCGCCGGGCATAGCCATGCAGCACGCGCGCCAGTTTGGATATGCCGACTACCCGCTTTGCAGGAAGATAGGCAATCGAAGCTGTACCGGTAATGGGGGCCATGTGGTGTTCGCAATGCGACTGGAACGGAATATCTTTCAAAAGCACGATCTCATCGTAGCCGCCCACCTCGTCGAAGGTTCTGGAAAGGTGAATACCGGGATCTTCATCATAGCCCTGACAATATTCGCGCCAGGCGCGGGCAACGCGCTTCGGCGTATCGCGCAGTCCCTCTCGGTCGGGGTCGTCCCCCGCCCAGCGGATCAAATTGCGGATCGCTTGCTGAATATCCTCTGGAACGAAGATTTTTCCTTCAACCGGATCGAAATCGAATTTTCCTGCGAGATAGTTCATCGCTGCAACCTTCCTGACAATTGCTGACCTGGGATCACTGCTGACCGGCGAGCGCGCCGACGAGCACGATCAACAGAATGGCGATGCCCTGAAACAAAACCCGCTGAGCCATCATCCGGTTTTGCTTCACCCCGAATGCCTCCTGCGATCCATGACCGGCCTTTCGGATATGCTCGGCGTCGCGAAAAAACGCGGCCAGCCCCCTGATGAGCGCGATGACTACCGCGATCGCGAACCCAATTATCAAGAGCACCAAGAAAGTCGTCATGGCTGAAATCTCCGGGAGGTTTTGTCCGGAACGACGAGAAACATGTCGGCGTTCACCACCGCCGTTTTTCGCCAACGCCGGAGTAATGCCAACATGGCCAAAAGTGCACTTTACGGGCTATCGGCCATAGGCTAGTTGGGCTGAGACTATGTCACTTTCCCTTATGATCGGCTCCAGTCCCATTGCAGCCGTCCTGAGCAATCCGCGTCTGCCGGACAATCCGATCGTCGAATGCAACGATGCCTTCGTTGCCTTGACCGGTTATCACAGTGAAGAAATCATCGGACACAATTGCCGGTTTCTGGCCGGCGAGGACACCGAACCGTGGTTAACCGAAATGTTGCGCAATGGGATTCGCCGCCGCCAGCCGGTGATGGTCGAAATCCTGAACTACAAGAAGAATGGCACGCCCTTTCGCAATGCCGTCATGGTGGCTCCGATCTTCGATGCAACGGGCGAGCTTGAGTACTTTCTTGGCTCGCAGGTCGAAATCGCCGAAGATGTGGCCCGGGCTAACGATGCGCGGCGCGAGGCTGCTTATAATCGCGTAGCGGCGCTCAGTCGCCGGAAGCGCGAAGTCTTACTGCAGATTGCTGCGGGTAAGCTCAACAAGCAGATCGCCTATGAACTGGGGCTCAGCGAGCGAACGGTTAAGATGCACCGCGCAGCCGTATTTGAAGCTCTGGGGGTCAAGACCAGTGCGGATGCCATTCGGCTGGCGATCGAAGCGGGTTACTGACGCGAAGGGCCACACTTCGCAGTGGCCCTTCACTTAAACCACCAGCAACTTTAGCCTGGAAGCGATACGGCGTCAGTTACGTGAATAATGCCGTTAGACTGCATCACGTCTGCCTGCGTTACGTGAGCCATGCCGCCTTTGCCATCGGTGAGCATGACGCGACCGCCCATCACACTTGCGGTCAGTCGGCCGCCCTGGACCGTGGTCAGGCGCGCCTGCCCGCCGCCCGACTTGATCATCGCCAACAACTCGGCCGCCGATACCCGGCCCGGCACCACGTGATAGGTTAGCACCGACTGAAGCATGGTGAGATTGGCGGGCTGAAGCAGAGTGTCCACCGTGCCGGCTGGGAGCTGGGCAAATGCCGCGTTCGTCGGAGCAAACACAGTGAATGGTCCCTGACCCGACAGCGTCTCGACCAGCCCTGCAGCTTTCACCGCTGCCACTAGCGTGGTGTGATCGCTCGAATTGACTGCATTCTCAATGATGTTTCGCGAGTCGTACATCGCGGCCCCGCCAACCGTCGTGGTTGTGGCTACGACACCGGCGCTGCCGTTGCTCATCGTCGTACAGGCGGAGCGGAATGAGGCCGAGCATGAGCGCAGCGGTAGTGGTAAATCTGAGCATAATAATCCTTGGCTTGCTGTGGAGCTTGTATCGTTAGGCGGGGCTCCTGTGCCTTGGAACATGTCCTTTGTGCCGTACCTTGATCGACCGACCTCAGCATCCCTGCGGTATACAAGTCCATCAGCAGAACTAGCAGGCACGCCTGCGCAAAAGTATCGTCACGTTTCCTTATCCTGTCTTCCAGCGGATGCATGCGCCGATCAGCGTGGCGGTGCCCAGAGCTTCAACAAGGGCCTCGAGATTGCCAGTGGCGGTCCGGGTGCCACTCGGGGCCGCGCATGAGCGCTCCCGCGGCTATCTACCCAGTTTGCATGGAGGTAGTCGATCGACTCGAACCTGGAAACACGCTCCTGAACAAGGTGTCGATCGTCCTCGGTGAGACCGACGTTCTTTCCGGTGAATTCGGCCATCTCGAGGCCAATGCCCTTCGCTGGGATTTGATCGAGCGATATCGGGACGACCCTAGGCCCCGCGTGCAAGCTTAACTCAGCCTACCCCGGTACTGTGACGCCGCACGAACCCAATTTTGCCGACAATCCCTGTTATTCATGAAGCGCGTCCCTGCTGCCGGGGAAATTTTCCCTGTTACGAGCCCGATAATTCTCTGTTACGTCGTTAGGGACTTTTCACAATATACCTCATTATATCAGTAATATATAAAACGCTTTGGGCCCCGCTGGAACAACTTGGGGGGAGAACAGTCAGCTGCCGTTCTGATGACGCGAGCGGGCGATGCTCAGGTTCCGACAGTTGAAGGCGTTGCAGAAGTTTACCTCTGTCCACGGCGCCATCCACAACCACTTCAACCAGGACCGTCAACTCGTCGATCGCCAGACCTTCAAGCTTCGCCGCTCGGCCGCTCTGGCTGAATGGCAGTCGCTCTATGGGCTAAGTCCACGTTTTCCAGGCGACAGCCGCGTCGATCGGAGACGATTGGCGGTATGACTGACAGCACCGCCAGTCCATATTGACATTCGAGTAAAACTACCCGGTATGCGGCGGTGTTACCAAAATCGCTCCCCTATAAAGCGGATGCTTGGGAACGCCCACGCACGAACATCTGCAGTATTATGAAACCTGTGCGCCCGCGACGCCAACGGCAATGTCGCGGGCGTCACCGACAATCTCGCCACCACGCGCAACGCCGCCTACACCTACACCGACCGCCTCGCCACCGGGTGCCGGTGACAGGTGCGATAACCCCCAATCTTTGAGATGGCGTTACGGCAGGGTTTGTGTCAGCTTGCTACGAACATTGCGCGCGACCAACAGCATCAAGGCGAAGATCGACCGGTACGCCGCCGAGAAGGGCGCAGAGACTTTGAATCCCGATATCGTGGCGCATATCAGCAAGTCATGAGATTTGGTTCAATCCCGACAAGCGAGGTTCAGGCATTATGAAACCCTTGGCCGGCTTGCGCGTGCTCGACCTGACGAAAGTTCTCGCGGGTCCGATGTGTACCCAGGCGCTTGCCTCGTTCGGCGCCGGGATCATCAAGGTCGAGCCGGTCGAAGGCGGCGATGAATCCCGTTTCTGGGCGCCGGTTGCGCACGGCGTTGGTGCAGCGTTCGTCAGTGTTAATTCTGGCAAACGCAGCATCGCGCTCAATCTGAAGCAGGTTGAAGGGCGGTTGATTGTAGCGAGGCTCGCCGCCGGGGCTGACATCATTATCGAAAGTTTTGCGCCAGGCGTTGCCGCCAAGCTCGGGGTGGATCATGATACGCTGGTTGGGGACAGGCAAGATGTCATCTGCTGCTCGATATCCGGATGGGGGCAGCGCGGCCCGAAAAGCCCCGCACCAGGCTATGACGCGATCCTTCAAGCCTATTCCGGGCTGATGGCGATGAACGGAGAAGCCACGCGTAATCCCGTTCGACTG
>JANONQ010000050.1:0-3540 GCA_031420935.1 Novosphingobium sp.
CGCCGAACCCGAAAAAGTCCGCGCCGAAATCGAAGAGATCATCGGCCTCGACGCCTCCCAGGCGGTCCTCACCAGCGCCAAGGCGGGCATCGGCATCAAAGAGGTGCTCGAGGCGATCGTCACCCGCATCCCGCCGCCCAAAGGCGACCCCAAAGCGCCGCTCAAGGCGATGCTGGTCGATAGCTGGTACGACCCCTACCTCGGCGTCGTCATCCTGGTCCGCGTGATCGACGGCACGATCAAACGCGGCATGGCGGTTAAATTCATGGCCGGCGGCACCGAGCATCTGATTGACCGTGTCGGCTGCATGCGCCCCAAGATCGAGCAGCTAGAAGAACTCACCACCGGCGAGATCGGCTTCATCACCGCGCAGATCAAGGAAGTGGCGCAGGCCCGCGTCGGCGACACCATCACCACCGCGAAGAACGGGGCTCTCGCCCCTCTGGCCGGCTTCAAAACCGTCCAGCCGGTGGTGTTCTGCGGGTTGTTCCCGGTCGACGCCGCCGAATTCGAGAAACTGCGCGAATCCATCTCGCGCCTGCGCCTCAACGACGCCTCCTTCACCTTCGAGATGGAGAGCAGCGCCGCCCTGGGCTTCGGCTTCCGCTGCGGCTTCCTCGGCCTGCTGCATCTGGAGATCATCCAGGAGCGCCTGACCCGCGAATACGACCTCGACCTCATCACCACCGCGCCATCGGTGGTCTACCGCATCCAGTTGCGCAAATCCAAGACCGATGACACGCGCGAATTGATGCTCCACAACCCCTCGGACTACCCCGATCCCAGCCGGATCGAACAGATCGACGAGCCGTGGATCAAGGCGGTGATCTACACGCCGGATGAATATCTCGGCTCGATCCTCAAGCTCTGCCAGGACCGCCGCGGCGTGCAGACCGGGCTGACCTATGTCGGCGGCCGCGCCCAGGTCTGCTACGAGCTGCCGCTCAACGAAGTGGTGTTCGATTTTTATGACCGGTTAAAGAGCATCAGCCGCGGCTACGCCAGCTTCGACTACGAACAGATCGGCCTGCGCGAAGGCGACCTCGTCAAGATGAGCATCCTGGTCAACAACGAGCCGGTCGACGCGCTGTCGATGATCGTCCACCGCGGCGTCGCCGAAGACCGCGGCCGCCACATGTGCGAACGCCTGAAAGACCTGATCCCCCGCCACTTGTTCAAGGTGCCGATCCAGGCCGCGATCGGCGGCAAGGTCATCGCCCGCGAAACCATCCAGGCGATGCGCAAGGACGTCACTGCCAAGTGCTACGGCGGCGACATCAGCCGCAAGAAGAAGCTGCTCGACAAGCAGAAGAAGGGCAAGGCGCGGATGCGTGAATATGGCAATGTCAGCATCCCGCAGGAGGCGTTCATCGCGGCGCTGCGGATGGGGGAGGAATAAAGCCCACCCCGCTCATCCTGAGCTTGTCGAAGGATGCGGATGGGCGAGGAATAGCCCAGGCCCCGCTCATCCTGAGCTTGTCGAAGGATGCGGATGAGGGAGGCGTGATCACCAACCCCGCTCATCCTGAGCTTGTCGAAGGATCCGGAGCGGGCCAGACTTCCAGATCAAGTCCCGGCACATCGCGAAAATCGCCGCCATTGGTGGTGATCAGCGGCAAGCCGAACACCAGGGCCGTGGCGGCAATCATCCGGTCGAGGATACGCTGGCGAACAAAGCCGCGCGCTGCGACGATACCGCGATAGGCGTTCAATGCATGATCGTCGAACGGCAGCACGATCAGCGTCTGCATCAGCACATCCAGCGAGGCGCGGCGCGCTGCGGTGAATTGCGGCTTGGAATAGACCCCGCCTTCCAGTTCCACCTGTGTCACAATCGAGATGAACGCATCGCCGGAGACTGCGCCGATCCGGGCCAGGGTCTGCGCCTCGCGGTCACGCAGCAGGATCGCGATATTGGTGTCGATCAGGAACGACAAGACTTACAGGCCCGGACGTTCGGGCAAATCCACAACGCGCCGTTCGATTTCACCGACCGGGCCCATCGCCTGCAGCCTGGCTGCCATTTCCGCCAATGTTGGACGCTTGGCCTTCGGTCTGATCAAGACACCATCGCCCAGCGGCATTACCGTCACTTCGACATTCGCGGGCAGCCCGAGCGCCTGATGCAGACGAACAGCCGAGCTGTTGCCGGATTTGAAGGTTTTGGTGTCGTACGGACTGTTCATACCCGCGTGTATACGGGATATACGGGAGGGGCGCAAGGGCGATGCGCAAGGGATGAAGTGCGAGGGCCATTGCCCTCGCCCTCCCTACATTTAGGGGTTGTTGCACCTGTCATCGTAATTCCATGTGGGGGCAGCCGCCGTCACGCGGCCTGCTTCAACCGCTCGATTTCCTGCGCGAATTCGAAGCGCAACTGGTTGGCTTCATTTTCCGGAAGCCAGTTGGCCATGTTGGGAAAGACGGTCTGCCACATGCGTTGCTCCTTCGCGGCCCATGGCTTGTTTGGCGCGGCGCGGGCAGTGTCGAGCACGGCATGAAGTCGCTGCCGAATACGTTCTGGATCGGGGACATAGTCCTGCGGCTTGGGATGGGGAATGCGATCAGGGTTGTCGCCGAACAGGCTAGCTTGCCCGTTGCCGAACAGATCAGTCATCGCCTTCTATCGCCTCTTCCTGCACCGGCGCGGGGAAGCCAAGGCCCGCGCGAGTGACAGTATCGGCAAGAGTCGCTTCCAAGACAAGATCAGCCTTGCCGAACCAATGGATAAGTTCGTGGATACGCGCGGCGACATCGCGCAATTCGTTCTTGAGCGCATCGCTGAAGGGCAGGCCCCTGCGCCCATCGATCCAGCGCGGCAGCACGCGGTAACCGCTGACGGAAAAGCCCCAGACGGCTTCGGACAGGCCGGTGAAGGCCACCAAGGGCATTCCATCGTTTCTCCACAGTGACAGCTCGCCCTCGCGGAAAGCCACTTCGGCGATGACCGCGCCATCATCGGTATCGGCGGTCTGCTTGCAGAAGGCCTTGGGCCGGAACGCGGGCGCGGGCTCGCGCTGGAAGGCTTCCAGCCCCCGGATTTCCCGGCCAATCGCCACCGCGCAAGAGAAAATGGCCGGATCGGCGGGGAAGGGGATGTGCGGGAAGGTGTCTTCCAGGTCTTCGGCAAATTTGTGGGTATAGCTTTGCGCGGAGAGCAGGCACAGGATGGCATCAAAAATGTCCTCGGGCGTCTGCGTTCCGCCATAGGCTTCGGCGAGCGCGGCGACGAGGATGGGGTTGAGGTTGTGCGCGTCGGGTCCGGCACGGCGGTCGTAAAGCGGGAAGGCGTAGCCGCCGCGCCCGCTGAACGAATGATAGTCCGGGAGCTGCCCATGGCACCAAACTGCCGTGCCCATGCCAACCCCAGACGGCATGGAATATAGGCCCACATTTGATCCTCCCCAAGCTCGCTGCATTTCAGGACCTGGTCGATTTAAGAGTGGCAAGTCGTTGTAGAGCGAGCGGTTGTCGAAGGGGCGATAGGCTAAATTGCGAACGAAATCAGGATAGAATACGGGGTCGTCTCGCTTCGCCAAA
>JANONQ010000051.1:0-6358 GCA_031420935.1 Novosphingobium sp.
TGTAATGCCGGTCAATTTCCTCCTCGATCGCCGCGGTGCAGGCCATTGCCGCTTTCGGCCCAGCCAGCGCACTTGCTACGCCAAGCGCATAGCCGGCCACCGCCCACACCGGCTGGAGCGCCGTCGGGCGGACGCGGCGGCTGGCCAGCAGCGCATCGAAGCACGCCAGATGCGCCGTTTCCTGCTCGGCCATGGCGGCGATTTCGCCCGCATGCGGCGCCCGCGTGCCCATCACGGCGCGCTGGCCGGCATAGATCCGCGTCGCGCCGTATTCGCCGGCCTGATTGACCCGCAGCATGCGATCGGTGTTTGGTCGGGTCATGCCGGCAGCCTCCGCAAGTGCCTCTGCGCGCGCGCCAGCAGCAGAAAAATCGCCAGCGCGGCGCCTATCGAGAACAGAAAATTCCAGCCCGCCAGCGAAATCCCCATCAGGCTCCACGGCGCGACGTCGCAGCGCACCAGCGGCGCGTTCATGATCGCATCGAGCGGATCGGCGCTGCCGGCGGCAACAGTCGTGGTGCAGGCCGTCAGCCCCTGCCACCAGCCATATTCGACCCCTGCATGGAAGCCGCCGATAAGACCCGCAACCGCGATTGCAGCGGCCGCCAGCGCGGTCAAGACCACAGCCTGCGGGCGGGCCCAGGCGGCAAGGGCGAGCGCCAAAGCAACGAAATGGGCGTAACGCTGCCACCAGCACATCTCGCATGGGTAGAGCCCGAAACCATATTGCGAGAGATAGGCACCCCCCAGCAACACCGCTGGCGTCAGCAGCGCGAGCACGCGCGCCAGCCGGGCTGCCACCGCGCTTTCCATCTCCGGGCTACGGCCGCCGCACGACGGGGGCTGCTGCAGCCGAGGTCCGGCGCAGCGTCTGGGTCGCGTAATGCAGCTGGAAGTCCTTGATGCCCTTGGCCGTCAGTTCGGCCGTGGTCATGCGGAAGCGGGGATCGTCCTGCTTATCGGTTTCGAGCTGCTTCTCATCGAGACTGATCTCGTTGATCAGATGGCCGCGCAGGTCGGATTCGCGCAGCGACCGCTCGGCGCGAATCTTGGCATCGGGATCGGTCAGCTGCGGCACCCGGATATCGGGTTCGATCCCGCCTTCCTGCACCGATTTGCCAGACGGCGTGTAATAGCGCGCCGTGGTCAGCTTGATCGCGCTGGTGCGGTCCAGGCTGATCATCTGCTGAACGCTGCCCTTGCCGAAGCTTCGCTCGCCCATGATCAGCGCGCGGTGGTTGTCCTGCAGCGCGCCGGCGACGATTTCCGAGGCCGAGGCGCTGCCCGCGTCGATCAGCACGATCATCGGAATGCCCTTGGCGGCATCGCCGCGGAACACGGTTTCGGCCTTGTAATATTCATTCTCGCTGGCGATGCGGCCGCGCTGGGAGACCACCGTGCCCGAGGTCAGGAACAGATCGGACAGCGCCACCGCTTCATCCAACGAGCCGCCCGGGTTGGAGCGCAGGTCGAGCACCAGCCCGGTGAGCTTGCCGCCGCTCTGCTGTTTCATCGTCTGGATCGCCGTATTGACGTCATTGCCGACATTGCGCGAAAATTCATTGACCGAGACGATGCCAATGCCGTTTTCCAGTTTCGAGGTGACCGGCTCGAGATCGATCACGCCGCGCGTGACCGTGACATCGAACGGCTGGTCGCGCCCGGTGCGGAAGATGGTGAGCCGGATCGAGGTGCCGGCCTCGCCGCGCATCTTGCCCACCGCATCGTCGATATCGCCGCCATAATAGAGTTTGCCATCAAGGTGCGTGATGAAATCGCCCGCCTTGAGCCCCGCCTTTTCCGCCGGACTGCCGCGCATCGGCGAGACCACTTTCACCGCGCCATCATCCATGACCACCGACAGGCCGAGACCGGAATAGCTGCCGTCGATCATCGTCTCTAACCGCTGCAGGCTCGACCCGTCGAGATAGCTCGAATGCGGATCGAGGCTGGTCAGCATGCCGTCTATCGCGCCTTTCAGCAGCTTGTCGTCGTCGACCTGCTCAACGTAATTCGCCTTGATCAGCTGATAGACCGCCAGCAGTTTGCCGAATTGCGGGCCCGCGCGGGCATCGACCGCGGCCAGCCCGGCGGTCGTCGCCGGAAGCAGAGCGACTGCGCTGACCAGCAGCGCCGCGCGGGTGAGAGAAGCAAGTTTCATTGGTCAATCCGCCTTTTCGAGAATTGCGGGTGTTAGTGCCAGTTTTAGTATCGCCAGCAGTCTTAATATCGCGTCGCATTGCTGAACGCCAGATGGCGCATTAGACCCTCATGGCCCGAAAGTCATAGAGCCTTGATATATTCCAGCGGATTGACCGGCTCGCCGCCGCGTCGCAGCTCCAGCGTGATTACCGGGCGCCCGGCGCCGGCGATGCCGATGGGAGAGCCGCCGACCAGCCGATCGCCGACCCGCGTGTCGAGCTGGGCGAGGCCGGTCACCAGCGATGTCCAGCCGCCGGCGTGTTCAATAATAACGATGCTGCCATAGCCGCGATATGGCCCGGCAAAGACCACTCGCCCCGGCGCCGGCGCGACCGCCTGCGCGCCCTGCCGGGCGGCCAAAGCAATACCGCGCGAGCGGGGCAGCCCAGGCTGCGTCTCGCCGAAGCCGGCAATCAGCCGCCCCGAAACCGGCAGCATATAGGTCGGCAGTCCGACGGGCGGCGTTGACGGCGGCGGCACGGCGGCAATTCGCGCGTCTGCGGGCCTCGGCGGGCGCAGTACCGGGCCGGGCAGCGCGGCCAGCTCCCCCCGGAGCGAGCTCGCCTTGCCGAGATCGACCGCTAGCGCATTGAGATCGCTTGCCCGCTCGGCCAGCGCCAGCGCCCGTTCACTCTCCCGGTCGGCGATGCTGCCGACAGTGCGCGAGGCGAGGCGCTGGCGGGTCTCCAACCCGGCGAGGCGCTGCCGCCGCAGCTCGAGCTCGCCTTCGCGCTTGCTGAGCTGCAGCACCCCCAGCCGGGCCTGCCGCTGCAGCGCCTTGGCCTGGGCAAGTTCGGAGCGCAGCGATGCGCTGCGGCGCTCGACTTCGGGCAGCAGCGTGGCCAGGATCGCGCGCAGATACATGGCGTCGCGGACCGATCCCGGCCGCAGCAGTGAAAGCACCGGCGGGCGGCGGGAGAGGCGCTGCAGCGCGGCGGTAAGGCGTACCAGCGGCTGCTGCTTTTCCGCCAGTCGGACGCGTAGAACCCGGCGCTGCTGCTCGATCAGCTCAAGCCGCGCGCGGCTGACGGCCATGGCGGCCTGGGTCTGCTGGATCCGCGCGGCGATGCCGGCAGCCTCGCGGGCGGTCCGCTCTGCCGCTTCGGTGACCTGCGCGGCCTCTGCCTCCAGGCGTTCGGCGCGCTGGCGAGCAGTGTCGCCTTCGCGCTGCGCCTGGGCCAGCGCGCTGCGGATTTCACCGGTGTTTTCGTACAGCGCCGGCTGCTGCGCCCATACCGGGAATGCAGTCACCGCTCCCACCAAGGACAGCAGGGCAACAGGACCGAAACGGAGGCGCATCATCGGCGGCCCTTACCCCGAACGGTGATAGGGATGGCCAGCAATTATGCTGGTTGCGCGCCACAATTGTTCCATTAGCATCGCACGGACCAGCAGATGCGGCCAGGTCATCGCGCCGAAACCGAGGAGCAGATCCGCCCCGGCCCGCATCTCCTTGCCGTGGCCATCGGCCGCACCGATATAAAACCGCGCCTCGCGCACCCCGTCGTCGCGCCAGCGGCCAATCAGGGCGGCGAATTCCTCGGAAGCCAGCTGGCGTCCATGCTCGTCGAGCAGAATTTCGCGGCAAGGGGTGAGCGGCGCGGGGATTGTGCCGCCGGTTTCCGGGAGCTCTGTCAGCTTGAACGGCCAGGCGATGCGCTTTTCGTAGCGCCGGACCAGTTCCGCTTCGAGCGAGCGGCCGATCTTGCCCCGGGCAATGACATGCAGCCGCATCGCCGAATTACCGCACTGGCGGCTGCCGGCTCAGGCCGCGCCTGCGTCGGGACTGTCGCCAAACGCCCACATGCGCTCGAGATTGTAGAAACTGCGTACTTCCGGGCGGAAGATATGGACAATAACATCGCCAGCATCGACCAGCGCCCAGTCGGCAGCTGGCAGGCCTTCGATCCGCACATGGCCAAAACCGCCATGCTTGACCCGCTCCGCCAGCTTTTCGGCAATCGCCGCGACCTGGCGGTTTGACCGTCCGGAAGCGATGACCATGTAATCGGCAATCGAGCTTTTGCCTTCGAGCGGGATCGACACGACGTCCTGCGCCTGCTCGTCATCCAACGATTGCAGCACCAGCGCGTGGAGTGAGCCGGGCTCGCTGGCGATAGCCGAAGCGGCGGGCTGTGCGGCGAGGCCGGCCTGGGCCGGCAAGATTTGCGCCTGCGTCATGTAAATCGAGTTAGCTCCTGTAGTGGTCTGTAAGGACAAGTAGGGCGGATTGCCCCACGGACAATGATATTTTCGCGGAAGTGAACGGAAATGCCGATCAAGGCCGTTGCCAGCAGGCTCACACCGGGTCCATCGGACGGGGGTCAGTTGAAATAGAGTGCTGCGTCACCGCGTCGCGCAAACCCCTGACTGGATAGCGGCGCGGCCAATGCGGATCGGCGCGGCGGATATCCGTGGCCGAACGCGTGTCGGGATCGAAACGCAGCGTGATCAGTGCAGGGGCGCTCCATCCGGCCCGGTTGCAAAGTCTGGCCGCAGGCATGCGGAAACGCCTGAGCCAGGCCATCGCGGGGCTCGCGAAGGCAGGCACATCATAGCCCGGACGGGCGATCACCGCAATCGGCAAGAGTCGCGCAATCCCGCGCCAGTCTCGCCACATCTCGAATTGAGACAGATTGTCCGACCCCATCAGCCAGACGAAGCGCCGTTTGGGGAACCGGCGAAGCAGCTTGCGCAGCGTATCGATGGTGTAGCGCGTGCCGAATTGGCGTTCAATCGCGGTTACCCGGATCGGTGCCCTGCGCGCCTGGCGGCGAGCGGAGGCGAAGCGGCTCGCCAGCGGCGCCATCGCCTTGGACGGCTTGAGCGGATTGCCGGGCGAGACTAGCCACCAGACCTCGTCGAGGCCAAGCTTATCTATCGAAAACAGCGAAATACGCCGGTGCCCGCCATGCGCCGGATTGAAACTGCCGCCCAGAAGGCCGGTGCAGGGGCCGATCCGGAGCGCGCCGCGCCTGGCGCTCAAGGCCGAACCTGGCCGGACCCGCGCACCTGCCATTTATAGGTCGTCAGCCCTTCCAGCGCGACCGGGCCGCGCGCATGCAGCCGGCCGGTGGCGATGCCGATCTCGGCACCCAGGCCGAACTCGCCGCCATCGGCGAACTGGCTCGACGCATTGACCATGACGATGGCGCTATCGACTTCTTCAAGAAAGCGCTCGGCAGCGGCCTCGTCGGCGGTAACGATGGCATCGGTATGGTTCGACGAATGCCGCTCGATATGCGCCAGCGCCGCATCGAGTCCATCGACCACCGCGACCGAGAGGATCGCGTCGAGATATTCGCTATCCCAGTCGTTGGCGCTGGCCGGCAAAATACGCGGATCGATCGAGCGGGCGCGGGCATCGCCGCGCAGTTCGCAGCCGCCATCGATCAGGCCTGCGACAATGCTGGAGGATTCGGGAAATTGCGCGTCGAGCAGCAGCGTTTCCATCGCCCCGCAGATACCCGTGCGGCGCATCTTGGCGTTGAGCGCGATAATTCGCGCCATCGCCGGATCGGCGGCCGCATGAATATAAGTGTGGCAGATGCCGTCGAGATGGGCGAGTACCGGCACCCGCGCATCGGCCTGCACCCGCGCAACCAGGCTTTTGCCGCCGCGCGGCACGATCATGTCGATGAGGCCCGCCGCCGCCAGCATCGCGCCCACCGCCGCGCGGTCCTGCGTCGGAACCAGTTGCACCGCTTCGGCCGGAACTCCGGCTTGGGCCAGTCCCCGGGCCAGCGCCGCGTGGATCGCCCGGTTGGAATGCACCGCCTCGCTGCCGCCGCGCAGCAGCACGGCGTTCCCCGAGCGCAGGCAGAGCGCAGCGGCGTCAGCGGTCACATTGGGACGGCTTTCGTAGATAATGCCGATAAGACCAATCGGCACGCGCACCCGGCGCAGGCGAAGTCCGTTGGGCCGCTCGCTGCTGTCGATCGTCTCGCCGACTGGATCGGCGAGCGCAGCGACCTGTTCGACCGCATCGGCGATCCCGGTAAGGCGGGCGGGGTCAAGCTTCAACCGGTCGAGCATGGCCCCGGTAAGGCCACTGGCTTCCCCGGCAGCCATATCGCGAGCGTTAGCGGCAAGGATTTCGCCCTCGGCATCGCGCAGAGCCTGGGCAGCAGCGCAGAGGGCTGCGGCTTTGGTCTCG
>JANONQ010000052.1:0-4830 GCA_031420935.1 Novosphingobium sp.
GGGCTGAGCGCGAGAAACAGCTGGCCAATCGCAATTCCCGGACTGCCGGCGTTGCGCGCAGCAATGGCGACCGCGAAGCCAATCGCGTTGGACAAGGTCAGCATCTGGGCGATGTGCGGCGCATCGTATTGAATGCAAAGCGCGGCGATCACTCCGACCATCAGAGCATAACTGAAAGCACCGATTTCAAACAGCAGCTCAAGCTGTCTCGCAGTGCGCTCCTTGAAATGGGGCAAGGCATGCGCGATGAGCAGCCGGACTACGCCGATGACGCTAAGCGCGATAGCAGCGGCGGTTATGTGGCTGTCGTTAGCAGCTTGAGCTGCCACAACGCCCGTAGCCATTCCGCACATCGCGCCGATCGCCAGACTCGCTGGCTGGGTGTACAGGGTATCGACCAGAATCCGGCGTACCCGGTCATCCAAGGCGTCGGTGCTGAACAGCACCCGCTTCAACTTGGGCAAAGGCCTGATAAGAAATGCTCCATTCGGTCAAATTGCACTACTTACGGGCTATCACCGAATGGTTAATGTGCTGGTGGGGAATGGCCTTAATTTCAGCTTACCGTGAGGGAGCGCCGCAGTGAAAGGCATAGGCTGCGCTCATTCGCCGGTCGAGAGCGGTGCAGATTGCTATCCACAAGTGGTATTCCTCGCGCTGGCCGGAAAAAAACGCCTGCTCGGCATTCTCCCGTGCACGCTCCGCTGCGGAAAGACCATGCGCAGCGAAATGGCGCAGCGCCGCCTTGAGCACCCGGTCGCCGCCAATGCCCGCGCCATTGTCATTAGCGGCGTTGAGCGGGACATTGGCCGTGAGCCAGCGGGCAAGGGGCGAAATTTCCCTGGTCTGGGCAGCGGCAAAATGGATGGTCATCGCGGCATTGTGCTCCGGCGGGGTGGAAGCGTGCCTATAGACGCCAGCGCCTAAATGATCGTGTGACCCTATGGTTTCCGCGTTGTTAGCTATTTCTTCTGATCGGCTATTCGCAATCGGCAGAATGCAAATTGGTACTATTTCCTGTGGCGGACTAACTTCCGGGCCTAATGATCCAGCGCCCGCTGTTGGCGTATTCGGGCCGGATGCCGGTGGCTTGCGGCAGCCTGTCGCCGCGGTAAAGCGCCTCGCCGCCGCGCTGCTCGACCTCGGCCGCGTAGGCCACCGGCGGTGTGGCACGGGCCGGGACGTAATCCGGTGGAGGCGACACGGCGGCACCTGGCGTGACGCTCTGAGCGATGGCGAGTCCTCCATCATAGGCGCGCTGAAGTGCCATCGGGTCCAGTTCGCTGGCTGGCAAGGTGTCGGCGGCGGCGCTGCGCGGATGCGGAGCGGCGATCGGCTCCCCGCCAAAATAGGCGAAGCGGAAGGCCGATGGCTGGCCCGCCGCGCCGCCGAACTTGTAAAAGCGGTGCGCGCCTAGTGTCCCGAGATAGGCGAGGCTGGGTGCCCAGTAAGGGTGGACAGCGATGGTATGGTAATGCGTCGCCAGCCCGATCGGGGCATAGACATAGCCAGCCAGCGCGGTGCGGGCGACCTGGGCGGCGCGCTCCCAGAAGATCCGGCTTGGCACCCGCGCCAGCGATCCGTCGCAGGTGAAGCTGAACTGGCAGCCGGTCGAGCGTTCCGAACCCTGGTAGATCACGCCGCAGACTGTGTCGGGATAAGAGCGATGCGCCACCCGGTTGAGCACAACCTGGGCGACCGCGCGCTGGCCGGCGTCCGGTTCGGTGGCGGCTTCGTAATAGATCGCGGCGGTGAGGCACTGCTCCGCGCGGCTGCGATCGATGCCGCTGTTGTCGATGCGCATTGCGCGGGCTGCCGGACCGGCCAGCGGATCGAGCATAGTGATGGCCGGGTCGGTGTCAGAGTGGATGCCCGCTCCCAAGCCGGAAGCCGGAGCGGGGGCTTCATCGCTTGCCAGATAGTAGAAGGCCGATCCGGGAAAGCTGTTACCAGCGGTTTCGAACGGCATAGGCGTGACGCTAACTGGCGATCTGCCGGCGTCGCCGATCTGGAAGGCAGACATTACGCCGGGCGCGGCAAACGCCGGGACCGCAACCGCCGCCAACAGCACCGCCGCACGGCGGCCGGCATGTGGGTGTCGCCGCCGAGCGGTAATCCCGCGCATCCCTCGCCGCGCTAGCCGCGCGCTGAAATCGCGAGGTCTCGGCTCGTAAGGCAGGGTTAAATTCTGTGTCACTCACCGTTCTCGTCGCCGCGCGGGCTTCGCGCGTAACGCCAATCCGCTGACCCCGCATCCAGCGTTTGCGCGCCGTGCCGAAGCGGCACATCTCGTGCGATAGGGTAAATCGGTTAACAACAGGCCCGCTTGCGCATCCGCAGCGCCGCGCGTAACGACGCAGGCACATCACGGGTTGTTCGCGCCAGACTTGTCCGGCGCGGGCCTAAGAGGGAAGCGGGTGCCCAAGCCGCCGAAAGGCGGGAAGGAACTCCCGCGCTGCCCCCGCAACTGTGACCGGGGAGCCTGTCCTCATCATGCCACTGGCCAGAGTTTAACCACTCAAAGGGGCTGGGAAGGCGGGGGCAGGCGGCGATCCGGTAGCCAGGAGACCTGCCCGTGATGGTCGTTCCGCGCCGGGCGGGGTGTACCGGATTGCAGCGAGGAATGCGCAATGGTGCGTGGTCCTCTCGCCATGAACGGCGTTCGTTCGTGACGGGAGTATTGCGTGTGAAATATGTATTTTTATTGGGATGTTCGTTTCTGGTCAGCGTTCCGGCGCTTGGACAAGTGATAGCCGGCACGGATGATCGGGCGGCTCGGGGCAGGGACATCACCGTCGTCGCAACCGGCGCGGAAATGCAGCTGTCGGACACCGGCCAGTCGATCAGCATAATCGATGCCGCCGAGATCGCCGCGATCCAGGGCCCGGACATCACCCGCGTGCTTGAGCGGCTGCCGGGTGTTACTATCAGCCGCAACGGCGGGCTCGGTAATTTCACCGGCGTGCGGGTGCGCGGCGCGGATGCCGAGCAGCTGCTGGTGCTGGTTGACGGCGTGCGAGTTGGCGATGTCGCTTCGCCGGGCGGCGGGTACGATCTTGGCAATCTCCTCTCCGGCGGCATCGGCAAAATCGAGCTGCTGCGCGGGTCGAACAGTGTCGTCTGGGGCAGTCAGGCAATCGGCGGGGTGCTGGCGGTGACCAGCCGCGAGATGAACGGCGTGGAGGCTTCCGCAGAATATGGCGCGCGGGACAGCGCCAACGCGAGCGCGATGGGGGGCATATCTGGTGAGCGCTACGCCATCGCGCTGAACGGCGGATACACCCGCACTGACGGGTTTTCCTCCGCCGCATCCGGCACTGAGCCCGACGGTTTCCGTCAATGGCGCATTGGCGGCCGGGGCAGGGTGGGACTGGCGCAAGGCTTGTCCGCCTCTCTCACCGGCCGCTATGCCGACGGCCGCCTCGATATCGACGGGTTCCCGCCGCCCGAGTACGCTTTCGCCGACACGCCCGAATTCCAGACAACCCGCGAGGCATCGGGCCGGGCCGGGCTGGGCTATGCAGCCGGCGCGCTTCACCTTGATGCCGGGTTCGCAATCAGCGACATCCGCCGCGCCTATTTCGACCCGACCTATGGCACCGCGCCCAATTTCGAGACTCGCGGCCGCAGCCAGCGCGCGGATTTTTCCGGGCATGCGCAGCTCTCGTCCCATTTCACACTGGACTTCGGAGCGGACAGCGAGTGGTCGCGGTTTTCCACGACATTCGACACTGAAAAGAAGGCGCGCCTGTCCAGCGCTCACGCCCTGCTCGGCTGGCATGGCGAACGGCTGGACCTGTCCGCCGGGTTGCGCATCGACGATCACAGCCGCTTCGGCAGCCAGTGGACCTTCGGCGCCAACGGCAGCTACCACATCGCCGGCGACTGGCGCATCCGCGCATCCTACGGCGAGGGCTTCAAGGCGCCGACGCTGTTCCAGCTGTTCTCCGATTTCGGCAATGGCGCGTTAGTCCCCGAGCGTAGCCGCAGTTTCGACATCGGCATCGAACGCGGCGAGCGCAACGGCGATCTCCATTTCGCCGTCACCGCCTTCCGCCGTGACAGCCGCGACCTGATCGATTTCGTGTCGTGCTTCGGCGTCACCACCGGCATCTGCATGGGCCGCCCCTTTGGCAGCTATGACAATATCGGCCTGGCCCGCGCCGAGGGTGTCGAAGCGGAAGCCGATGCGCGGCCGACCGAACGCCTCTCGCTCCACGCCGCCTATTCGTATGTGAAGGCGGTGAACCGTTCAGCCGGCAGCGCCAATCAGGGCAACGACCTCGCCCGCCGCCCGCGCCACGCCCTGACGCTGGCGGCCGACTGGCGCACGCCATTGCGCGATCTGTCGCTGGGGGCGGATTTGCGGGTTGTCGGGCACAGTTTCGATGAGGCCGGCAATTTTACCCGGCTCGGCGGCTATGCGCTGGTGACCCTGCGCGCCAGCCTGCCGGTGACCGACGGGGTCGCACTGTTCGGAAGGGTCGAGAACGTTACCGACGAACGCTACCAGACCGCCGCCGGCTATGGCACGCCGGGCCGGTCGGCCTATGCTGGGGTGAGGGCGCGATTTTGATCGGGCGGGTTCAGTGCGGCGGTCTGCTTCTGCTTTTTCTTGCCGGCTGCACCCAACCCACGGTCAGCAGCACCCGCCGTCTGCATCCCGCCATCGTCTCGCTAAACCCCTGCAGCGATGCTGTTCTCGCCGAAGTCGCCGACCCCGGGCAAATCCTCGCACTGTCGCATTACAGCCGGGATCCCGCCTCCAGCTCAATGGATGTTGCGCGGGCCCGGCAGTTCCACGCGGTTTCGGGCAGCGTCGAGGAAATC
>JANONQ010000053.1:0-4947 GCA_031420935.1 Novosphingobium sp.
CCGCCCCAGTCGTTGCGGATCTGCTCGGCGGTTTTCCAGGTCATCGATTGGTCGAGCATGGTGCCGAAATAGTTCTGGATCGAGATCGGCTCGGAAGTGCCTTCCTGCACATGGGAATCGAGGTTGGGCAGGGCAAACTTCTCGCGCAGGAGGTAATCGAGCGTCCAGCGCGGTTTAGCCGCATAGCTCAGCATCGAGGCGGCAGTGAAGCGCGGCGGCGAGGAGAAACCGCTGCGCGCGCAGCGCTCGCGCTTGCCGCCGACAATGGTATCGACGGTAAGGGCGATGGCATCGAACTTCGCCGCTTTACAGCGCTCGATCATGCTGCGGTTAAGGCCCTGATCCTTGTGGACATAGAGCTGGAACAGCTTCGGGCTGGAAATGAGCGCCGCCACTTCCTCGATGCTGACTGTCGCCAGGCTCGAGATGCCGCACCACAAGCCGAACTTCTCGGCGGCGCGGGCGACCGCACGCTCGCCCTGCCAGTGGAACACCCGCTGCAGCGCGGTGGGGGAGAGAATCAGCGGCAGGGCGCTTTTGCGGCCCATGATGGTGACCGAAGTGTCGATCTCCGCGACCCCGGCCAGCACATCGGGCACCAGGTCGCACTCGGCATAGGCGGCGGTGTTGCGCGCCTTGGTCAGCTCGTCGTCGGCGGCACCGTCGATATAGTCGAACACCGGCCAAGGCAGGCGCTGCTTCGCCAGGCGGCGGAAATCGTCGATGTTGTGGCAATCAGCAAAGCGCATCGCGCTGCGCTAGCGAAGCGGGCAGGGGAACTCAATGGCGTTCGATATCGTCCGCCTGCCGTGCGGGGCCAAACTACTGCCTGGAGTCGGCAAAGGTATCGCACGAATCTTCGTTACCGCTTTCCATTCCCCGCCGCAGCCAATCCATCCGCTGGGCGCTGGAGCCGTGGGTGAAAGATTCTTCGGCCGGTCGCCGGCCAGCCGAGCGCATCAGCGCATCGTCGCCAATCTTGGATGCGGCATTGAGGCCGCTTTCCATGTCGCCAGGCTCCAGCAGGTCGCGGTTCTTCGCCGCCCAGACGCCGGCGTAGCAATCGGCTTGCAGCTCGAGCCGCACGGAAAGCTGGTTAGCTTGGCTGGGATTCTGCGATTGCGCACTGCGAACCTGGTCGGACACGCCGGTCAGCCGCTGGATGTGATGGCCATATTCATGGGCGATGACGTAATTGCGCGCAAACGCCCCTGTCGCGCCCAGTTCCCGCTCCATCTGCTGGTAGAAATCGGTGTCGAGGTAGATGCCGCGGTCTTCCGGGCAATAGAACGGCCCCATGGCGCTTTGCGCGCTGCCGCAGCCGGAACTGCCCGTCTGCGAATAAAACACCAGCTTGGGCCGGGCGAAGGTGACATTCGACTTTTGGAATACCGGTTCCCACGTCCGGTTCAGTGACGACAGCGCATTGCAGCTTTCCTTGCTGAGCGCATCGACATTGCAGCTTTCGCTGGCATTGCCGCCCGCTTGCGGCCCCGACTGGGATGCCGGCACCTGCTGTTGGACCTGTTCCAATCCACCGATCAACTGACTTGGATCGACTCCAAAGAAATAAGAAGCGATGAGTGCGATGACGATCGTTCCGCAGCCGATCGAGCGACCGCCCATCGGTAGCCCGAACTTGCGGCCACCGCCGCCGCGCTGGTCTTCGATATCAATGGAGCCGGGATCGAAATCGTCGAGACGCATGGGCTAGGAACTTTCACAGTCAGGGCCCAGCACAATAGCAGCGCAAATGTGCAAACCTGTTCCGCAAAAATGCGTGCTGGATTGTCTGGTTCCCAAGTGCCCTTAATTAGCGATTGGCAAGCCTGAGTCGAGGTCATTTTCCAGCGAGGCGGCGACGGCCTTATCATCCTTTCCCGATATGCCAGCCAAACCGATCCAGCACACATTGAGCACAAACCGCGATAAATGCGAACTCCTTGGTTTTGCTGGCCTTGCCGCGAATCGGGCTTGGTGTAGTGAGGCGACATGCACGGGGCTATATCTTGATCGAGCGGTGGCCGACGATGCTGGCTGCAGCGGCCATGGCGCTCACGCCCGCCACGCTTTCGGCTGCGCGCCGCGACGGCGCGCTCGAGGCGCAGTTGATGGCGCATATTTCCGTGCTCGCCAGCGACGATTTCCAGGGACGCGAGCCCGGGACCGACGGCGAGGCAAAGACCCTGCGCTATCTGGGCCGGCAATGGTTCGATATCGGGCTGGTGTCGGGCACTAACGACCCGGGCAATGAATGGTTCGCCCCGGTCACGCTGATCGAGCGAACGCCGGTGTTATCCAGCGCGCGATTTACCCGCCGCGGTAAGAATCTTGGCACACCCGCCGATGCCGTTTTGATCCTCACCTCCGGCCAGCGCAGCCTGGTCAAGGATGCGCCGATCCTGTTTGTCGGCAAGGCATCAGGTGCCCTGCCGCCGCGCAACGAACTCGCCGGGCGCGTGGCGTTGCTGCTTGATGGCGGGATCGATAATGGAGATCGGCAAAATGCCCTGCTGGCGGCCGGCGCATCGGCCGTTATCACGGTACTCGACGGCGTGCGAACGCTCGACAATGTCCGGGGACGGCGCCAGCGAGCGGGGTACGCGCTTGCCAGCGACACTCTCGGCGGCGACCTCGAAGGTTTCATCACTCGGCGCGGCGTGGAGCATTTGCTGCTTGGCAGCGGGCGAAGCCTTGCTTCGCTTGAGCAATCGGCGGCCAAGGCGGACTTCATACCGCGGTTGCTGGAAATTGTTGCAACGCTGGAAGCGACGACCCGCGAAACCAAGATCCGCACGCATAATCTGATTGGCAAGCTGCCGGGCAGGCGGCCGGGTAGCGGGGCGGTGCTGTTCGTCGCGCATTGGGACCATTTCGGCGTCTGCGGGGTGCCGCCGGCCGAGGAGGTGATCTGCCATGGTGCGGTCGATAATGCGAGCGGCGTGGCCGCGCTCACCGAGGTCGCCCGGCGGCTGGCGCGCGGCCCCAGGCTTGACCGCGACATCTATTTCCTGGCGACGACGGCGGAGGAACTCGGCCTGCTCGGCGCCCATG
Organism: Novosphingobium sp.; assembly: GCA_031420935.1. Lineage (GTDB taxonomy): Bacteria > Pseudomonadota > Alphaproteobacteria > Sphingomonadales > Sphingomonadaceae > Novosphingobium. The sequence goes on from JANONQ010000053.1 coordinate 3,055, forward strand.
CATTCGCCGAAAATCCGCCCCTGCCGCTTAAGCAGATTATCGCCGCGTTCAATATGGATAGCGTTGCGCTCTCGCCGGCCGGAACCCCGCTGGCGATTGTCGGCAGGGGCATGACGCCGCTCGATCCGCAGATCGCCGCGGTCGCTCGCCGGGAAAAGCGCAAGCTGGTCGAGGGCGACGCGGCGAACGCCTATATCCGCAGGCAGGATAGCTGGGCGCTGCTGCAGCATGACGTCCCGACGGTGATGGTTTCGAGTGCCTATGCCGATATCCCGCGGCTGGAGGCATTCTTCGAAGGCCCCTACCACCGTCCGGCCGATAATTTGAAACGGCCCATCGAACTTGGCGGCGCGGCGGAGGATGTCGCATTCTCCGTTGCCCTGGGGCGCTGGTTCGGCGATGCGCGCAAAGTGCCGTTGCCGGCCAAATGACAGGTGCGGTTCCCCCGCCTTGTGCCAGCCGACAGCCGCGTTTACATGGGCCGCCACGAATCTCCCGGCGTAACCGCCGGCACAAGCGGAACAGTGGCACGCATGGACATCCCTCTCGGTCTTACTTTCGACGATGTTCTGCTGCGTCCGGGCGAATCCGATATAATGCCAAGCGGTGCCGATACCCGCACCCGGCTGACGCGGACCATCGGGCTCAACATCCCGGTGATTTCCTCGGCGATGGACACCGTGACCGAGGCGGACATGGCAATTGTCATGGCCCAGCTCGGCGGTATCGGCGTACTGCACCGCAATCTCACTCTCGACGAGCAGTGCGCCGCAGTGCGGGCAGTGAAGCGCTTTGAGAGCGGCATGGTAGTCAATCCAATCACGATCGCGCCTGGCGCCACTCTTGGCGAGGCGCAGGCGCTGATGAAGGCGCACCGGATCAGCGGCATTCCGGTGGTCGAGGCCAGCGGCAAGCTGGTCGGTATCCTCACCAACCGCGACGTGCGCTTCGCCGACAATCCCGCGCAGCCGGTGCGCGAACTGATGACGCATGAGAACCTGGCGACAGTTACGCTCGGCGTCGGCGAGGAAGCGGCCCGCCGGCTGCTCCACCAGCGCCGCATCGAGAAGCTGCTGGTGGTGGACAATGCGTTCCGTTGTATTGGCCTGATCACGGTCAAAGACATCGAAAAGGCGGTTACCTATCCGGGGGCGACCAAGGATGCGGCCGGCCGGCTGCGCGTCGCTGCCGCCACCACGGTCGGCGACAAAGGCTTTGCCCGCACCGAAGCGCTGCTCGATGCTGAATGCGACGTTATCGTCATCGACACCGCCCACGGCCACAATCGCGATGTCGCCCGCGCAGTTGAGCGGGTCAAGAAGCTGTCCAATTCGGCGCAAGTCATCGCCGGCAACGTCGCCACCGCCGAGGCGACGCGGGCGCTGATCGGCGCGGGCGCCGACGGCGTGAAGATCGGCATCGGTCCCGGCTCGATCTGCACCACCCGCATTGTCGCGGGTGTCGGCGTGCCGCAGCTGACGGCGGTGATGGATTCGGCTGAGGAAGCGGAAAAATCCGGCGTGCCGGTGATAGCCGACGGCGGTGTGCGCACCTCGGGCGATGCCGCCAAGGCACTGGCGGCGGGCGCATCGACGATAATGATCGGCTCGATACTCGCAGGCACCGAGGAAGCGCCGGGCGAGACGTTCCTCTACCAGGGCCGCGCCTACAAGAGCTACCGCGGCATGGGCTCGGTCGGCGCGATGGCGCGTGGCAGTGCCGACCGTTATTTCCAGCAGGACATCAAAGACACGCTCAAGCTGGTGCCCGAGGGCATCGAGGGCCAGGTGCCGTTCAAAGGCCCGGCGCGCGATGTCATTCACCAGCTGGTCGGCGGCATCAAGGCGGCGATGGGCTACACCGGATCGTCGACCATCGAGGAGCTGCGGACCA
>JANONQ010000054.1:0-5226 GCA_031420935.1 Novosphingobium sp.
AGCGGGCGGAAACTCGGGCGGCTTTTGAATACCGAATACCAGCCGCGCGCCTGTTCATGCGCCGACCAGTCGATGCCGCCGAGATAGTCGGCGACCGAAATCTGCGCAGCGGCGGCAAGGTCGGCCAGGCTCATTGTCGCACCAGCCAGCCAGGGTCGGTTGTCGATCAGATAGTCGATATAATAGAGGTGCTCATGCGCCAGCCGCATCGCTTCGCGCAGTGTGCGGGAATCTGGCGATTGTCGCAAGATCAGGCGCTTTTTCATCCGTTCGTGGAGCAGCGGCGCGGTGACCTGTTCATAGAAGTTTTCGTCGAACAGCGCCACCAGCCGGCGCACCTCCGCGCGGTTAGCCGCAGTTCCGGCGATCATTGCAGCTTTGTCGACCGTCTCTTCAAGATATTCGCCGATCGCCCGGCTGTCGCACAGGGTCAGGCCCTTGTCGGGATCGTGCAGAACCGGGGTGCGGAGCGCGGGGTTCAGGGCGAAAAATTCGTCAGTGCCCTCCCAGGGGTTCTCGCGCAGCAGCTCGAAGGCGATGGCCTTTTCGCTCATCAGCAAGCGCAGCTTTCGGCTGAACGGGCACAGCGGGAACTGGTAGAGCTGCCACATGCGGCGAGCTATTGCCCAAGCGATTCGCCGCGTCCACCCGGATAATCGGTCCCGGCGAGCGAAATCAGGTGGATAACCTCATGCGTGCCGTATAGTCACGATCCGCTGAGCACACATCGCGCGTTTCAACCCAATCAGCGATTGACCGCCCGGCGAGTGCGGATATGAACCGTGCGCACTAAACAGCAAACTGGAGAATCCCATGTTTACGCATGTCATGGTCGGCAGCAATGATCTGGCCAAATCGAAGAAGTTCTACGACGCCGTCTTCACCGCAATCGGCGCCAATTCCAGCGTGGATATGAACGGCCGCCTGGCCTATCCCCACAATGGCACCAATTTCCTGGTGACCACGCCGCTCAATGGCGAGCCGGCCAGCCATGCCAATGGCGGCACTATCGGCTTCTCGATGGATAGCCCGGAGCAGGCCAAGGCCTGGCACGATGCCGGCGTCGCCGCTGGCGGCACCAGCTGCGAAGACCCGCCGGGCTTGCGCGATCTCGGTTTCGCCAAGTACTACCTCGCCTATCTGCGCGATCCCGACGGCAACAAGCTGTGCGCCTTGCTGGCGGCCGATTGACAGGGAAACAGACCCTGCGCCTTTCGTCTATCTGCGGGATACGGAGGGCAACGAGCTCGGCGCCTTTCACGGGTTGAACATCGGGTTAGCTGGGAGGCGTAAGATGGCGGTGGCGGTTGAAGTCCGGCCGGACGGCAGCCGCCAGCCCGTCACGCGTGAATGGGTACCCGAGGCTCCGGTGGCGCTGGAATTCAATGGCATTGCCTATGCGGTGATGATGGCGACGCCCGCCGACCTGGAAGATTTCGCCACCGGGTTCGCACTGTGCGAAGGGTTGGCCGGGCAAGTCGGCGACGTCACCGACGTTGCGATTGCCAAGGTTGCGCTTGGCTGGATTGTTCGCGCCGCGATTTCCGGGCTGGGCGCGGAGCAGCTAGGCGAGCGGGTTCGCGCGCGGGTCGCGGAATCGAGCTGCGGCCTTTGCGGCATCGAGAACCTTGAGGCGGTGGCAAGGCCGTTGCCACCGGTTGCGGCGCACGATCCGCTCGATCCGGGCGCAATTTTCGCTGCGCTGGCCGCGCTCAAACACCGCCAGCCGCTGAGCCATGCCACCGGCGCCGCCCATGCCGCCGCCTGGGCCGATGCCGCCGGTGCAATCCAGTGCCTGCGCGAGGATGTCGGTCGGCACAATGCGCTCGACAAGCTGGTGGGCGCGATGGCGCGGGAAGGCCGCCGGTTTTCGCCGGGCTTCGTATTGTCGACCGCGCGCTGTAGTTACGAGATCGTCGAGAAGGCGGTGCGGGCGGGGGCGACCACGCTGGTAACGGTCTCGCTGCCAACCACCATGGCAGTCGCCCGGGCCGAGGCTGCGGGGCTAAGCCTGTGGGTGCTGGCGCGGGACGATTCGGTGTTGCTGGTAAGCCCCCAGACCACACCGCGCGGAGCCAAGGCCAGTGCGATCAGTTCAGCTGACCGGCACAATCTATAGCGACTGCCCGTCATCCACAGTAAGCACCGACCCCGTAGTATTCTTGGCCGCGTCTGAGCAGAAATACACCACCGGCTCATCCAGCGATTCAATCGGTTGCAGCCGCCCCCGCGCAAAGCCGGCGATCTGGGCAAGGCCCCCATCGCTGGTGAACCAGCTGTTAGCCATTTCGGTGAGAATGAAGCCGGGCTGGATGACATTGACATTCACGCCCTTGCGCACCCATTCGCCGGCGAAGCTGCGGGCCAGGCTGGCGAGGGCCGCCTTGCTTGCGCAATAGGCCGCTCCGCCGGGAAACGGCGCTTGCGCGCCCAGCGAACCGATTAGCAGAATGCGTCCCCGCCCGTGCTGACGGCTGCCCGCCGCCATCATCCGCCGCGCGCCTTCCCGGGCAGTGAGGAAGGCGCCAAGGATATTGGTGTCGAACTGGCTTTGCAGGCCCAAGGCGGACGCCTCGGTCGATCGGCCCGGATCGGAGACGCCGGCATTGGCGATCACTGTATCGACCGGGCCGAAACCGGCCTCAGCGGCATCAAAGGCGGCGATGGTCGCGGCCTCGTCGGTGACATCCATTGCTACCGCCAGCGCGTTGCCCGCGCCAAGCTCGGCCGCCAGCGCCGCCACCCGGTCCATCCGCCGCGCGCCCAGCACCACCCGAGCCCCTTCGCGCACCGCCAGACGGGCGAAATGGGCGCCAAAGCCGGCGGAGGCGCCAGTGATCAGGCAGATGCGCCCGGTCAGTCGCCGCTGCATGGTTTGTTCCTTATTCCCATCTGATGAATGTCAGGCATCGAACATGATGACCGAACGCGCCAGCTCGCCCGTCTTCATATCGTCGAATGCCTCGTTCACTTGCGCGAGCGGGCGGTGCCGCGAGATGAGCTGGTCGATTTTCAGGCGGCCTTCCATGTAGAGATCGACGTAGCGCGGTATGTCGATAGCGTTGCGCACCCCGCCCATGATCGATCCCTGGATGCGCCGTTCCTGCAGGAAGTTGATTGCCGGTAGTTCGACCTTCAGATCGAACCGCGCCATGCCGACCACCGTTGCCAGTCCGCCTTTGGTCAGCATGTTGAACGAATCCTCGATGGTCTGCTTGAGACCGATCGCCTCGATCGCATGATCGACCCCGCGTCCGCCGGTGAGCTGCCTGATCTGCTTGACGACACTGCCCTGCGAAGTATCGATGCCATCGGTCGCGCCGAACGCCTTGGCGAGTTCGAGCTTGGCGGCGACGGTATCGATGGCAATGATCCGCCCCGCCCCGGCCACCGCCGCGCCGTTGATCGCGGCAAGCCCCACTCCGCCGCAGCCGATTACCGCAACGGTTTCGCCCGGGCGGATCGCCGCCTTGTTTATTGCCGCACCAAAGCCGGTGGTCACTCCGCAACCGATCAGGCAGGCACGGTCGAACGGCATATCGCGCCGGATGGCTACGCAGCCGCTGTCATGCACGAGGATCTGCTCGGCAAAGGCACCCATTTTCATGAACGGCTCGAACCGCTCGCTGGCGTTGAACAGGCGCGGCGGTTCTTCGGGACCGCGCATCGCTTCGGGCGTAAAGCAGCGGTGGGTATGGCCGCTCAGGCAATGCTCACAGTGGCCGCAATGGAAGGTAAGACAGACGACAACGTGATCGCCAGGTTTCACATTCCGCACTTCCGGCCCCACCTGCTCGACAACACCGGCAGCTTCATGGCCCAGGATCGCGGGCAGTGGATGGGGCAGATCGCCGGTCAGCACATGCAGGTCCGAATGGCAAACGCCCACCGCCGCCAGCCTCACAAGCACCTCGCGCCCTTGCGGCTTGGAGATCGAAACTTCCTCGATCTCCATCGGCCGCGAAATCTCGCGCATCACCGCTGCTTTCATCGCTGGTCTCCTTCCGCATGCCCAGGATTGACCTGCATATGAACGGCTTGTGTTGCATTACGTTGCGCCAGCCCTATTGCCGAGCGTAGCAGCATGAGCAACCGCCACGTCATAGTCCGGAGCCTCGCAGCGCGCACCGTTGCAGCAGGCGGTGCTTGAAAGGCAGGAGGCGACCATTAGCGAAGAGTATGAACCGCCAAAAGTGTGGATCTGGGACCACGACGCCGGGTGGCCCTTCGCCGGGATCAACCGGCCAATCGCCGGGGCGACGCATGACCGTGAACTGCCGCGAGGCAAGCATCCGTTCCAACTCTATTCGCTGGGCACACCCAACGGACAGAAGGTGACAATCCTGTTCGAGGAACTGCTGGCGGCGGGATTTGCCGGGGCGGAATACGATGCCTGGCTGATCAGCATCCTGGAGCGCGAGCAATTTGGATCGGGCTTTGTGGCGATCAATCCCAATTCCAAAATCCCAGCGCTGCTCGATTGTTCAGGGCCGGAAGCCATCCGAGTGTTCGAATCGGGCGCGATCCTGCAGCACCTCGCCGAGAAATTCGGCGCCTTCCTGCCGTCCGGCGGAAAAGCGCGCGCCGAGTGCCTGTCCTGGCTCAACTGGCAGATGGGGACCGCGCCGTTGCTGGGCGGCGGCTTTGGCCATTTCTTCGCCTTGGCGCCGGTCAAGATCCAATACGCCATCGACCGCTACGCGATGGAGGCAAAGCGCATATTCGACGTCGCCGACCAGCACCTCGCCACCTCGCGCTATTTCGCCGGGGACGATTACACCATCGCCGACATGGCGAATTTCGGCTGGCTACGTTATTTTCACAGCGGCGAGGCCTATAAGGGCGGCTCGGAGTTTCTCGACATCGCCAGCTACCGCAACATCGATCGTTGGGTGCGCGAACTGAGCGAACGCACGGGCGTCCAGCGCGGCTTGCGGGTTAACCGGGATGCCGAAGGCTACATCAAGGAACGCCACACCGCCGCCGACATCGATGCGGTGATGCCGGGAGAGTGATTGCCACACAAGCTGCGGCAGTTAATCCCCCAGAATATGCATAACCAGCGGCGGCGCTGTCAGGCTGTCGGAACCTTCGAGCAGGCGCAATGCTTCGCTCACCGCCGATTCGGGGCCTTCGTGGGTGACGATCGCCAGCAGCACTTCGCCGCCGGCATCAGCCCGGCCCTTCTGGATAAGGCTTTCGATCGAAACCCCGGCATCGCGCATC
>JANONQ010000055.1:0-4405 GCA_031420935.1 Novosphingobium sp.
CGAGAGCCGTCACCAGCTTGCCCGCACCGTATTCCACGGCAAGCGCGGTGAGCTTCGTCAGCGCTACCGCGAAGGGCAGGAAGATCAGCTCGGCGCGCTCGGGCTCGTCGTCAATCTGGTCGTGCTCTGGAACACGATCTACATCGACGCCGCGCTCAACCAGCTCCGCGCCGAAGGTCATGTGATCCTGAACGAGGATGTCGCGCGCCTTTCGCCGCTCGGCTCTCGACACATCAACATGCTCGGGCGCTACGCCTTTACCATCCCCGACATGGTGGCGCGCGGCGAGCTTCGGCCGCTCCGCGATCCCAGCGCCACGGGCATCGACGATGCCTGAGGCCGCGCCTTATGTAGGTTTTCTGTTCCATTGCTACTTAAACCCCATCTGCAGGGAACATGCCTGCCAGAAAAACTAACTTGTCAACGCCTGTTCATGTTATACGTCAGCTGTTTAAGGGACCGCCGCTGATGGCTTGCTGAGGCGCACACCAGATGAAGGAAAAGGAACTCCGCCTCGCCCTCGTTTATTATGGCGGTGTCTCGCTCGCCATTTACCAGCATGGCGTCAACATCGAGATCCTGAACCTGATCCGCGCATCCAAAGCCTATCATGCGCCACGCAGTTTCGCGCAGAAACAGGACGACAGCCATGTTTACGGAAATTCTGACGGCTCCGGCGAACCATGGTCGACAGAGGCCGTCTATTTCGATTTGCTCAAGCTGATTGGGAAATCGCTCGATCTCCGGGTGGTCGTGGACGTCATATCGGGGTCTTCGGCCGGGGGAATAAACGGGATAGTTCTCGCGCGCGCAATTGCTCACGATCTTTCGATCGCACCGCTTACTGAAATGTGGTTTGCCAAAGCGGACATCCTGCAACTGATCGCTCCGTCAGCGCGGGCTGGCAGCTTGAGCAAGTGGTATATCGCCCCGTTCCTGAGCCTGGCCTTCTCCCGTCTGGAGAAGGAGGGCGTGCTGCCGCACGAGACCGACAAGGGAATGCGCAAGCGCCTGTCGACATTCTTCCGATCCCGTTGGTTCAAGCCGCCGTTTGACGGCCCCCATTTCTCCAGGCTGCTGCTTGATGGGTTCATGGCAATGGAGGGGAGCCAGCCTTCGACGTCCACATTGCTTCCGCCTGAAACAAGGCTCGACCTGATGATAACCGTCACGGACTATCACGGGGCCGAGAAACTTATCTTCATGCACGATCCCCCGATCGTCCGGGAGCGCGAGCATCGCCAGATATTGCGTTTCATGGCTGCCACCTCGTCCCGCGGCCTGTCGCAATCGGACTTTGAGCTATCCAAAGTTCCTTCGCTTGCCTTCGCCGGTCGGGCATCGGCCAGCTATCCCGGGGCATTCCCGCCTGCGCAAATCGGTGAAATGGATGACATTGTCGCGAAACTGGATCTCCCATGGCCGGACAGGGAGAAGTTTCTCACCACCAATTTCTCGCACTACCGGCAGATCGGCCTGCAACCTGAAGAGGTCGTCCTGCTTGACGGCAGTATCCTCAACAACAAACCCCTGCTGGCCGCGATCCAAACCATCCGAAGGCATACCGCCTATCGCGAGGCGGATAGGCGACTGGTATATATCGACCCACATCCCGATCGCCCCAGCGTCGCCCCCCGCGGTGGTATGCCCGGCTTCTTCGCGACGCTGCGCGGCGCGCTAAGCGATTTGCCGCGTTACGATCCGATCAGTGAGGAACTCGAAGAAACCAATCACTTCAATGACCAGATCAGCCGCCTGAAGTCGCTCATCCACAGCTCGCGGTCCCATGTTGAGGCCCTGATCGAGCAGGCAACAGGCGGAGGGCTGTCCGGGCCGATCACTGTCGAAAAAGTCCGTCACTGGCGGCTGACTTCGACCCATCTGCTGTCCAGCAGCTCGCTTCTCTACAACGCATGGATGCGGGCACTGGTTCTGGAGTCTGTGGATGTCATCCGCGATTTCGTGTCGCGCATTTGCGGTTATGATCGCCAGTCTCAACAGGCGCACTGGATCCGCAGGGTCATCGAGGCCTGGTGTGAAATCCAGGGAATGTTTCCGGAAAACTACCACATCCCGGAAACCGTCCTGTCAGATGCAGGACTTCCAGCGTTCGGGAGGTTTATCGTGAACTTCGGCGTGAGGTACAAAATAAGAAGAATTTCAATAGTTTTAAATAATATAAATAGTGCATACACTACTTTAAGTAGTGAAAATAACACTACAACAAATAATGAAGACATGGATTATTTAAAGTATAAAGTTAACGAATGCATGCGTCCACTCTTTGCTTTTGAAGATCCATCCTTTCTCGTGAAATTCCCAGCCCCCCCCATTCGGGAAATTTTTTGCGTGGACCATGGGCCTGCGTTTCAGAATGCGGCGCTATATGCCCACGCCAATCTGGATGCCATTTCGCATGTCATCGCTCAAATCGGCGACATTTGCGGCCTGGTTAGCGCCAATGAGGAACTCGATACGCTCCTCGGCTCTCCCCTCGTCGCTGGGATGAGCCCGGAATTGCGGCGCATCATCCTGAACGGCTATCTTGGGTGGCCATATTGGGACGTCGTGATGCTGCCGGTAATGAACGCATTGGGGCTGGAGAGTAACGCATTCGAGGAAGTGCTGGTCGATCGGATCAGCCCGAACGACGCGACTACCGTTTGCACGGACGCGGGATGCGGAAAATTGCAGGGCCAGGCCGCGCTCGGGTTCGGCGGCTTTCTGAGTCAGAGCGCGCGCGAAAACGATTATCTGTGGGGCAGGGTACATGGAATTGACCGCCTGATCGACTTCGTCACAAGCGCCGTCGATCCCTTGCAATGCGAAGGCGTTCCCGATTTTGCAGGATTCAAGAAGCGCGCATTCGAGGCTATGCTGAGCCAGGAGGGTGATCGGCTGTCCTCCATCCCGCAAGTCATCGCTGATGTGCGCGCTGCCGTGGCCAAGCTTTGAGCGCAGCAAAGCAATGCCATCGCCCCGAGGAGGCCATGATGTTTGTCGCAGTTTATTGGTGGCGAGTGCATCCCGGAAAGGAAGATCAATTCCGCAAGGCCTGGCGGCGCGGCACCGAGCTCATCCAGCGGCGATACGGCAGTTATGGTTCTCGCTTGCACAGCGATGCCGATAGTCGCTTCGTCGGCTATGCCGAATGGCCCGATGAAGCGACCTGGCGTGCCGCCTTCGACCGGGGAATGGCCTATGACGACCTTGAAACGCGCGCGGCATTCCTGGATGCCATCGCCGAAGTGCCCGCCGACGCCGACCCTATCTTCACCATGACGGTCACCGACGATCTGCTGCTCCGGACGACGGCAGGGAATGCCGGCCAGGCCACAGAACTTGAGACCTAACGGCCACCTTGCTTGGTGGGCGAATGATGCTCGTCGTCGGGATGCGATCCAAGCCGATTCAAAGCGTCAAGGACATCGGAAAGGGCGACGGGCAAATCCCCCGCCATGTTCTCCTCCTGCGCAACCTCTTCTTCTCGCACGTCATATTCCCAGCGCCGCAGGATCTCGATTTTCTGGGCATCGGAAACACCGAGCGCAGCAACAACATCGCGCGGGCAGGCGAATACGATCGAAGGGTCCAGCAGTGCCGCCTTGATCTCCTCTTCTCTCACGGTTCGCTCAGCCATTGCACCCTCCTTCTGTCCGGCGATGGCAAAGTCCGGACTGATCGCGGCCAGCTTGCGATCCTCCTGATCTCCAACCTTAGCACGGCAAACCTGACCTATCCTGGCCGTCGCAACATCTTCTCGACTTCGCCTGCATGGAGTTCCTCGGCGAAGACCATTTGCCGGGCATATTCTTCCAGCAATACAGATTTCCCTGCGGCCACATCAAGAAGCGAACGATAGAGTTCCAAAGCTCTGCGTTCCGACTCAAGCGCTTCACGCAGGATGGCATCGATTTCCTGGCGATGGCTATCGAGCAAAGGCCCAATTGCCAGCGATGGGTAAGCCCCGAGATGGGTAATCATCTCACCGGCCTGCTGCGCATGGAGTAAGGACTCGTCCGCCTGGGCGCGAAGCCAGGACACGATCGGAATGCGTCCGTGGCCGAACACGAGGAACGAATAATGGGTGTAGCGCACTACTCCGGCAAGTTCCTGTTCAAGGATCCTGTCGAGCAGGATCAATGCCTTCTTCTTGTCAAAATCGGCCATCCACGCCTCCTGTCAGGAAGAGAACAGGGCCGAAGCCGAAGCGCACTCTCTTCGACCATCACCATACTCTTCTTTCCATCATCAGGGAAGGCCGGCCCGGCATGGGCCGCCTGGATCAAATCGCTCCGTCCCTGATTTGCGCCAGTACGCGTGACGGCCAGAGGTCTGTCGCAACAGCGGCCAGTTCCAAGCAAAGTTGGTCGATCATCTTCCATTCAGCCCTGTGCAGAGTGAC
>JANONQ010000056.1:0-15989 GCA_031420935.1 Novosphingobium sp.
GCAAAACCGCGGATCGGACCCGAGCCGAACAGGAACATCAGCACCGCAGCGATGACATTGGTGATATTGGCATCGAAGATTGCCCGGCTGGCTTCCTTGTAGCCCATTTCCACCGCCTGAACGACGCGCCGACCCCTCGCCCGTTCTTCCCGGATACGCTCGTAAATCAGCACATTGGCATCCACAGCCGCGCCGATAGTCAGTACGAAGCCGGCAATGCCGGGCAGCGTCAGCGTGGTGCCGGCGATCGCCATGACGCCCAGGATCATCAGGATGTTGAGCACCAGCGCAACGCAGGCATAGATGCCGAAGCGGCCGTAAGTCAGGATAATGAAGCTCATCAGCGCGATCGTGCCGACCAGCATGGCGATCATACCCTTGCGGATTGAATCCGCGCCAAGATCGGGCCCGACCGAACGCTCTTCCACCACGCGCAGGTCCACCGGCAGCGCGCCGGAGCGCAGCGCAATCGCCAGCTGGTTGGCGGTCTCCACCGTAAAGCTGCCGGAAATCTGGGCGCTGCCGCCAAGGATCGGCTCGTTGATGTTGGGCGCGGAAAGCACCTTGCCGTCGAGGATAATGGCGAATGGCCGGTTGACGTTCTCGGTCGTCAGCTTGGCGAATTTGGCGCCGCCCTGCTGGTCGAAGGTAATCGACACCACCGGCTCGTTGGTCTGCTGTTCGAAGCTCTGCATCGCATCCGTCAGCCGGTCGCCCCGGATGCCGCCGAGCCGCTTGACCGCGATCGCAGCAACGCCGCCGCCCTCGGCCGGATCGGCGTAGGGGACAATCTGGCTGCCCGGCGGGGCGATACCCTGGGCGATGTCGGTCGGCGAGGCGGTGGTGTCGACCAGCTTAAACTCCAGGTTGGCGGTCTGGCCGAGCAGGTTCTTCAACGCCTGCGGATCCTTGAGACCGGGCACTTGAACAACAATGCGGTCATCGCCCTGACGAATAATCGTCGGCTCGCGGGTGCCCAGCGCGTCGATGCGCTTGCGCACCACTTCGGTTGCGGTATCCATCGCCAAGGTAACCGCCTGCTCGATGCCCTCGGGCGTAGGCGTCAGCACGAAACGCGAGCCATCCTCAACCTTGATGTCCCAGTCGCGCTGGCCGGTGAGGCCAGCGCCGCTGGTCAGCGGCAGGATCTGTTCCCGGGTGGCGTCAACCTTGGACGGATCCTGGAGCATGAAGCTCAGCTGTCCGCCGCCACTCGAGATATCGCCGATGGCGATTGCCGGCGCCGCCTGCCGCAACCGTGCGCGGACGGCTTCCTCCATCGCCTCGAGCCGCTGCTTGGTGACCTGATCGGGGTTGGCCTCCAGCAGAATATGACTGCCCCCGGCCAGATCGAGGCCTAAGTTGATCACCGGGCTCGGCAGGAAAGCTGGCCAATGCGCGTTTGCCAGGGAGAACAACGACGGCATCGCCGCCGCCGCCGCAGTCAGCGTCAGAAACCAGAACCACAGCTGCTTCCAGCGGGGAAAATCGAGCATTGCCGGTCAATCCTGCCCTGGGATTGCCGACACGCTGAGCGGCTCAATCATTGGCGGGTGCCGTGCCTGTCGGTGCGATGATGTCGGAAATTGTCGATTTGACCGCCTTCACCTTGACATTGGGCGCCAGCTCGATGTCAGCATAATGGTCGTCGACTTTGATCACCTTGCCGACCAGGCCGCCGGCGGTCAGCACCTGATCGCCCTTCTTGATGCCGGCGATCTTGGTCTGCAGTTGCTTCTGACGGCGCATTTGCGGGCGCAAAATGAGGAACCAGAAGATCAGCGCCATGGCGACGAGTGGCAGGAACTGAAGCCACGCCGGAGGCGCGCCAGTGGCGTCGGCGGCTGGGGCAAGGATCGAAAACAGCGGGTTCATGGGCGGAGTTCGGCTTTCATTTCGGAGCTTGCCCTGAGCGGTCACCGCCGATTGCCAGTGGCCGTCGGATGCATCCGGGCTCGGATGGCGCGCGGTTAGCAGCAATGCATGGGCATAGCAACGCAGGGCGAAGCGGCAATGCCATGGATCAAACGCATCGCCAGCACGCTTGCCTTGCAGGCCGCACCTGCCTATAGCCCGCGACCTCGGTCGGGACGTAGCGCAGCCTGGTAGCGCATCACACTGGGGGTGTGGGGGTCGGAGGTTCGAATCCTCTCGTCCCGACCAAAATTTCAAATAATTCAGCACCCTCTCGCGGACAGCCAGGCCGCAAAATCACCTTTGGTGGTGTGCTGCGGCGATTTTGCGGGTGCCTTATATCGTCCGGGGACAGTGCGATATTCGGCCCTGTCGCGTCGTCGATGAAGTTCTGGTCTTGGTTATTACAGCATCGTGCGAAAAAGTAAGTCCCAGTTTATCGCAAAAACGATGCAACGACAAACACTTAAAGCGGGCCCGCGCATCAGATTTGACGCAGATTGCCTTAAGCGTCCATCGATGCCAAAGCTGTTTTCGGCCTGCCGGGAAGGTGATTGCCATGACATCGCAGGCATCAACCGCTTGGCACCATGGCGCGCAAGAGACCTGCTGGGAGAAACTTGACGTCGATGCAGCGGGGCTTTCCAGCCTCGCGGCTGCCGCCCGTCTGCAACGTTACGGACCGAACACGTTGCCGGCATCCGGCAGCCAAAATCCCGTTCTGCGGTTTATAGCGCATTTTAACAGCGCGCTGATCTACTTCCTTTTCGCTGCGGCGGCCGCCGCCTTTGCGCTGGGTCACGCGGTCGATGGCGGGGTCATCCTTGCGGTGGTTCTGGTCAACGCGATCGTTGGCTTTGTCCAGGAAGGCAAAGCCGAGAAAGCCCTCGACGCCATTCGCGACATGATCGCCCCGATCGCTGTCGCAATGCGCGACGGAGCAAGGACGTGCGTTGCGGTCGCCGACCTCGTGCCGGGCGATGTCGTGGTTATCGAAGCCGGTGCCCGCGTGCCGGCCGATCTGCGCCTCATCCGCGCGCGCGGCCTGCTGATTGACGAGGCGCTGCTCACCGGCGAATCGGTCGCCGCCGCAAAGGACGATATGGCCGACGATAAGGCAGGCTTGTCAGTCGATACCGCGTTGGGCGATCGCCGTAACATGGCGTTTTCGGGCACTCTGGTCGCGGCGGGGCAGGCAACCGCGATGGTAGTCGAAACGGGTAATGGAACCCAGATTGGCCGAATCACCACGCTGCTTCAATCCGTTGAGACGATCGCAACGCCCTTGCTTCTGCAGATCGAGGCGTTCGCGCGCCGTTTCACCTGGATCGTCGGAGCGGGGACAATCCTGTTGTTAGCCTTTGCCGTCCTCGCGCGCGGCTATGCCTGGCCGGACGCGCTGATTGCCGTAGTTGCGCTCGCCGTCGGCGTCATCCCGGAGGGCCTGCCCGCGGTCATCACAATCACGATGGCGGTGGGCGTACAACGCATGGCAGCGCGCAATGTTGTTATCCGCAAGTTGCCCGCCGTCGAAACGCTTGGCGCAACCACAGTAATTTGCACCGACAAAACCGGTACTCTCACGCGCAACGAGATGACTGCGCGACGCTTGGTGACGGTTAGCCATAATCTCGTCATCTCCGGCGTCGGCTATGCGCCTGAGGGTAGGCTGGAAACGGCCGAAGTCGATGATGATGACACAAGTGCGCTCGCCAGCGCGATGCCGCTCCTTCGTTGCGGCTTGCTCTGCAACGAGGCGGCCCTCTCGCTCGACAAGGGAAAGTGGCGCGTGATCGGAGACCCAATGGAAGGGGCGCTGATCACCTTGGGCTGCAAAGCCGGGCTCGATGCGGCGCATGTCCGCAGCGAGTGGCCGCGGATCGACGAGATTCCATTCGACGCCGGCCACCGCTACATGGCGGCACTGCATTGCGGACCGGCGGACGAAATGTTTGCATTTGTCAAAGGCGCGCCGGAAGCCTTGCTGGCGATGGGCGAGCCAGCTGATCGTGACCGATGGCTGAAAGCAATTGCGGTTGCGGGAGAGCAGGGCGAAAGGGTGCTGGCATTCGGCAGCAAACGGCTAGAGCCGGCACGGGCGCGGCTCGCCTCCGAGGATCTCGATGGCGTCGAATTCCTTGGCATCGTCGGGTTCATCGATCCGCCGCGACCCGAGGCTATCGCTGCCATTGCCGAATGCCGCGCCGCGGGCATCCAGGTGAAGATGATTACGGGCGACCATGCCGGAACCGCGCTCGCCATCGCCCGCCAGCTTGCCCTTTCGGACGAACCGGAGTGCATGACAGGGACCGATCTCGACGCAGTAACCGACGCCAACCTGGCTAGCCACGTCCAGCGCGTCTCGGTGTTCGCTCGCACCAATCCCGAGCATAAGTTACGAATCGTGCGCGCGCTTCAGGCCGATGGCGAGATCGTCGCAATGACTGGCGACGGCGTCAACGACGCACCTTCGCTTAAGGCTGCGGACGTTGGAACGGCGATGGGCGACAAGGGGACGGAGGCGGCAAAGGAAGCCGCTGACATTGTCCTCCTTGACGATAACTTCGCATCGATCGTCGCCGCGGTTCATGAAGGCCGGGCGGTTTATGACAACATCCGCAAGGTGATTGTCTGGACGCTGCCGACCAACGGCGGAGAAACCCTCGCTGTGTTGCTGGCCATCATCATCGGGTTCGAGCTGCCGCTTACCGCAACCCAGATCCTGTGGACCAATCTTCTGCTCGCCTCGACGCTCGGGCTTGCCCTCGCCTTCGAGCCGCCCGAGCTTGGGCTCATGCAGCGTCGACCTCGACCATCATCGGCTCCGCTGCTGTCGTCCGCGCTTGCGATCCGGGTCGTTATTACCTCGATCGGCCTGGCCGCCATAATCCTGGGGCTTTTCTTTTGGGCCACGGCAAATGGACGCGACCTTGCGACGGCTCGCACAATGCTGGTTAACGCGGTGATGGTTTGCGGTATTGTCTACCTCTTCATAGTACGGTTCATGCACATGACTCCGGTCGGGTGGCGCTCGGCGGTAGGGAGCCCAGCCTTGCTCATCTCGATCGCAACCGTGACCCTTGCGCAGCTCGCATTCACGTATGCGCCGGTCATGCATTGGCTATTCGAGAGCCGTTCGCTAAGCGTGCAGGATTGGATTGCGATCCTGATGGCAGGGAGCGCGGCGCTGTTAATGAGCGAGGGCGAAAAGCTGTTTCGCAGCAGTGTCTTCTACGTCAAAGATCGGACAAAGCGGCGGGCAGATGCATCGTGAATTACGCTGCCTACGACCCACGTGACCGAACAAGGAAGCAATTACATGAGCAGTGGAACTGAGGCAGCTGTCCCCAACAATCATTCGGCCTTTTTCTTCTGATCCTGATCGCCGTTGACCTTCTCGAGACGATAAAGGCATATTTGAGATACAATGTCATTCACGTCGAGATCGTGCTGGTGGTCGCCCTTATCGCCATATCTCGCAAGGTGATTGTCCTCGATCTAGCCAAATATGACGGCGTCACGGTGCTGGCGATCGCGGCACTGGTCATCGCTCTTGCGCTGGGGTTTGTTCTCGTGAGGCAAGCTCGCATCGGCTGGACACTGCCAAAAGGGCAATCACCTGAAGCCCCCGGATCAGCGGAATGAGACGCACATTCTGGTGCGTCCCTCGGTTTCCTACACCAACCCATCTGGTTATTTGTGGTTCTTGGTAAATCATAGGAGCCAGGGCGATGAAGACAGCCGATTCGCAAATCAATGCACTTGCCGCGATCCTCAACCGGGTCTTGCCCGACAAAAATGTGCGGGACAGGGCAAAGCTTGAACTGATCGCGTTGGCGGACGCCCCAGATTGGCCAATCTTGCCAGCGGTTCCCGCCGATGCCGATCAATCCGCAGCGACCGACCGCTGGGTCTCGCGCGCGCGCCCGAGCTTTCTCTATGTGATGTATGCGATGATCCTGTGGGCCTTGCCGATGGGAGTGATCGCGGGCTTCCGGCCGCATACCGCCGATGCGATTGTCCGGGGGATTGCCGGTTATCTCGGTAGCCTGCCCGATGCGCTCTATGCCCTGTTCGGCACCGGCTATCTCGGTTACACCGCCGCGCGCCAGTGGGGCAAGATCGCCGGCAGCGACACGTAATTCCGCGCATTTGCGGTCCGGCACCGCTGCGGCTAAGGCGGCAGACGATAGATCGAGGCGCGGGGAGCCGAACATGGCGGATAGACTAGTTTATGTCCTCAACGGGCCCAACCTGAACCTTCTCGGCCTGCGCGAGCCGGAAATCTATGGCAGCGATACGCTCGACGATATCGCCGGCATGCTCGAGGACCGCGCCAAGACGCTGCGCCTCGCCATCGACATGCGGCAGTCCAACCACGAAGGCCATCTGCTCGATTGGCTGCATGAGGCGCAGGGCCAGGGCGCGCATGCGGTGCTGCTCAACGCCGGGGCGCTGAGCCACACCAGCCTGGCGCTGTATGACGCCATCCGCTCGATCAAGACGCCGGTGATCGAAGTGCATCTCTCCAACCCGCACGCGCGCGAGGACTTCCGCCGGCACAGCTATGTCGGCATGGCCGCCAAGGGCTCGATCGCCGGTTTCGGAGCGCAGAGCTACCTGCTGGCGCTGGAGGCTGCGGCGGAGCTTTAAGCTGAGCGGTGGGCACGCCGCCCTTTTACACCGCCCAGCGCTGCTACTGCGGGAGCTTAGCAGTGCCGGGGGACGATACCATTTATCCCGCCGCCCTATTCCAGCGGCACTCCCGGCAAGTGCTTGGCGATCCTGATCGTCAGTGAGGTTTTCACGCTGCCAACATTGGGCGCCGGGGTCAGCTTGCTGGTCAAGAATTCCTGAAAGCTCTGCAGATCCTTGCTGACGATCTTGAGGATAAAATCGATCTCGCCGTTGAGCATGTGGCATTCGCGCACTTCGGGCAGCGCGCGCATGTGATCCTCAAACTGCCGCAACGCTTCCTCGGCCTGGCTCTTGAGGCTTACCATGGCGAAGACAGTTATGCCAAAGCCCAGCTTCGCAGCATCGAGTTCGGCATGATAACCCTTGATAACCCCGGAATCTTCAAGCGCACGCACCCGGCGCAGGCATGGCGGCGCGGTCAGGCCGACGCGGTGGGCGAGTTCGACATTCGTCATTCGCCCTTCGCCCTGCAATTCGGCGAGCAACCGCCGGTCAATCGGGTCCAGATTCGCCATTTTCAAGCCACCCCCGGGGCGACCCGGAACGGTCGCGGTAGTCAGGCGTTTCGGTAACTTATGCCGATTGCCAAGCCTTATCGACGATATTATTTTCTATGACCGTAATCGTCCCGCTTTGCAACGCGCTCCTCCCGGTACTTTCCCGGTCGCCGCAAGCTGCTAGGACCACACTCCGGTCCATGCCCTGCAGATTTCACATACGCCGGGAAAGTGACCCACGGAGCCGCAATGCATTTCGATGACCGCCTCGCCACAGTATTGCGCCAGCGCGCCAGCGGGGCAGTGACGGCTCGCATCCAGTATCGCCAGCTGCTCGACCTGCTCGGAACCCTGCCAATCGAAACGCAAGGTCCCCAGATCGATGCGGCTTGCGACCGGCTTGGCGAGTTGGCGAAATCCATCGATCCCGCCGACCGCGCCGCCATGCTGCGCGATCCCGGGCTGCGGCTGCGCAACCCGCTGCTGGTGGCGCTGCTGGCCAGCGCCGAGCCGGTCGTCGCCGCCGCAGCGATATCTCAGGCTCAGCTAAGTGAAGATGAATGGGTCGACCTCGCCCCCGGACTGCCGGTCGCCGCGCGCGGGCTGGTGCGCGAGCGGCGCGATCTTGGTCCCCGAGCCGAAGCATTGTTCGAGCGGCTGGGCATGGTCCTGCGCGGCCTGCCGCCGGGCGAGAGCGACGGGGCGCTGGCGCAGGCGGCATTGGCGCAGGCTTCAAGGCAACGGGAACCGCGACACTTGCCAGCCACGCCGGGCGGCGGCTTCGGCGCCATCGTTCGGCGGATCGAAGATTTTCGGAAATCGCGCCAACCGCTGGAAATGCCAATTGGCGCGAACGATTCGCGGCTGAGAGAAGCGTCCCTCCCCCGCTCTGCGCCGCGCGTACGTGCGTTCGACTTTGCCACCGATCCTGACGGTCGGATTGTGTGGAGCGATCCCGGCATGGCGCCGATGGTAATTGGACTTCGGCTCGCGGGCGAGGATGCCGCAGCAGCAGTCAGCGCCCCGGCGTCGCTGATCGCGGCACTGCGGCACCGCCAGCCAATCCGTGCGGCCGTGATCGATATTGCCGGTGCGCCTGGTGTCGCCGGTCCCTGGCAAGTGGACGCGGCGCCCGGTTTCGATCCGCAGACCGGCCGCTTTACCGGCTTTGCCGGCCGCATGCGCCGGGCCGAGCCGACCCAGACAGCCGCGGTTCCGCTCGTTGCCGCCGAAAGCGAAAGTGATCGCATGCGGCAATTGCTGCATGAATTGCGCACGCCGGTGAGCGCCATCCAGGGCTTTGCCGAAGTCATTCAGCAGCAACTGTTCGGCCCCACGCCGCATGAGTACCGGGCGCTGGCGGCATCGATAGCCGCCGACGCTGCGCGAATGCTTGCCGGCTTCGAGGAGCTGGAACGGTTGGCCCGGCTGCAAAGTGGCAGGCAGGAACTGGAAACCGGTGCCTGCGACTTCGCCGCAGTGCTCGTCGCGACTGTCGACCAGCTCGCTCATTTCACTGACGCGCGCGGTAGCGGTTTCGCGCTGGTGATGGATTCGGACGGGCCGCTTGCGGTTGCGCTCGCCCGGGAAGAGGCTGATCGTCTGGCCTGGCGGCTGCTGGCGACGCTGGCCGGTGCGGCCAGCCCCGGCGAGATCCTCAAGCTTCGCGTCATGCACCGCGGTGAGATGGCGGTGCTTGCCATGCAGCTGCCGGCCAGTCTCGCTCTGCCAGAGCAGGACCGGCTGTCCGCCGCGGTAGCCGGTCCGTCTGCCCACGCGTTATCCGCAGGCGTGTTTGGTTCCGGCTTCAGCCTGCGACTGGCGGCAGCCGAAGCTGCGGCGGCCGGCGGTAAGCTCCGGCGGCACGGCGAGACCCTGGAGTTGCATTTGCCGGACTTGACCGTAACCGAGGCGGCCCATAGCACGGTTGAAGGTACCAGCGGCGCGGCGCGATAAGGCTATCCGCGCGCCCATCAGGCTTGGGGAGCACGGCGAAGTTGGGGGACGTCCGAATCTGCGATGCGCCGCGATTGCCGGACTGCGTCCGCTTTGACGACGACTTCGGCAAACGGTACCTGCTGACCGTCGACACCGAGGAAGAATTCGATTGGGACGCGCCGCTCGATCGGCAGCAGCACAGCGTCGTCGCCATCCCGGCCATTCGTAAGTTCCTGCAGTTCTGCCAGGGCTTCGGCGTGGTGCCGGTGTTCCTTGTCGATTATCCGGTCGCGACGTCGGCGGCGGCTGCCGAGATTCTCGGACCGGCGATCCAAGCAGGCACGGCCGAAATCGGGGTGCAGCTGCATCCTTGGGTTAACCCGCCGCACGAAGAAGAGGTGAATTCGTTCAATAGTTTCTGTGGGAATTTGCCGAAAGAACTTGAACAAGCGAAATTCTCCGAGCTGCGCGCAACGATCGAGCGCAACTTCGGCGCCGTGCCCCGCATCTATCGCTGCGGCCGCTACGGTGCCGGCGCGAATACCGCGGAAATCCTTGCTCAGGGCGGTATCTCCATCGATACTTCGGTGCGTGCACGCTTCGATTACAGTTCGGCTGGCGGGCCCAATTACCGCCAGCATCCCGCCCGGCCCTATTGGCTGAGCCGCAAATCCGGCCTGCTCGAACTGCCGTTGACGACCGTTTATTGCGGGTTGTTGCGACGGACCGGAGACTGGCTGCACGCCAGATTGTGGCGCGTGCCGCGGCTGCGGGGCGTCTTGTCGCGCCTCGGCCTGCTCGAGCGCATCCCGCTCACGCCGGAAGGGGTAAACGTCGCGGAGGCGATTCGGGGTATCGATGCGGCGATCGACGAAGGACTGCCAGTGCTGGTGTTTTCCTTCCACAGCCCTTCGCTGGTTCCCGGCAATACAACCTATGTGCGGGACAGCGACGATCTCGACAGATTTTACGATTGGTGGCGGCAAGTGTTCGCGCATCTCGCCCGCCGCAACATCGCCCCCACCAGTGTGGGCGAGATTATGGCAGCGGCGAAGCTTGCCTAGCCGAGCGCCGCCAGCTATCGCCCGGCCGTCCGGCAGCGTCCCCAGCGCTAACGGGCGCGATGAAACGGGCCTGTAGCTCAGTTGGTTAGAGCTGGCCGCTCATAACGGCTCGGTCGCAGGTTCGAGTCCTGCCGGGCCCACCATCGCCTGCAAGGCGCAAATTTGGCGCCCGAACGAAAATACCCCCGGTCGGGGAGTAGCGCAGCCCGGTAGCGCATCTGCTTTGGGAGCAGAGGGTCGCAGGTTCGAATCCTGTCTCCCCGACCATATATCGGTTACTTGTAAGTCGCTGATAAAACTTATAAAAATAACGATTTTTGGCCTGTGCAGGAACTGTGCAGAACTTTTTGCCGTTTCCCGGATGCCGGTCGCGTGAGTTCGCCGACGGGCCTGGAAGGTCATGCCCTGGGGCAAAAACATCTTCGACACTAATTATTGGACCACGGTCATTCCATTAAACGATTCCCAAGGGCGTTTTGCCGGAATGCCTGCGACTTACGGCATAACGATCGGATTCAAGGTCAAGCAGGCGAAGGTTTTTTGGGCCGGGTCGGAACTCCCTAGGCACTTTCAACCCGGAAGACGTTAAAAACTGGGAGCCCTCCGCCATCTCCCACTTGACAAAGGGAATGGACGGGGCTCCCGTTCTTTGCATTGCCAAAGTCGATGTGATTTCGAAAACACACATATAACTAGGAAATTGAGAGAGGACTTCACGGTGGCGCAATTGAAAGCAGATTCGCGCGGAGACATGGAGCCGCATCTGCTTGCGATGCTGGATGCCAAGCACGCCCGCCAAGGCAAGAGCGGATACAAGCCGCGCGAGGCGCAGGACGTGACGGAGCGCCTCGGCCGCTTGCTGGGCGCGCACGGAGTGCAGGGTCAGGCGCGCAATGTCCGGCGGATGGGCGGCGGCGCGTCCAAGGAACAGTTCCTGTTCGATCTGGTCGATCCGGCTGGCGGCGCAGCCCAGCAGCTCGTGCTGCGGATGGACCCGCTCGAAGGCATCATCGAGACGTGCCGCACGCGCGAAGCGCAGCTGCTCGGGATGATGGGCGGCACAGTGCCGGTGCCACCCGTGGCCTTTGTCGATGGTGATGGGCGGTACATGGGGCAGCCGGCGATGATCACCGGTTTCGTGCGCGGCGTCACCAAACCCCGAGATTCGCAAGCTGGCCTCTCGGGCCTGGGCACGGTCATCGGGGAGCGCGCCTCAGCGGCGCTGATCCCGCAATATCTCGACAATCTCGTTGCAATTCATGGCTTCGACTTCGCCAGGGCGGCGCTGTCCACTTATGCGGTGCCGCAAGCTGGCACCACCCAAGCCGCGCTCTGGCAACTCAACTTCTGGGAGCGGGTGCTCGAGGACGACAAAATAGACGCCTCGCCGCTGCTCACCTATACCGCTTGCTGGCTGCGCGAGCGTGTGCCGGTGTGCACGGTGCCGGTAACTCTGCACGGCGACTATCGCCTCGGCAACTTCATGTTCGATGAAGACACGCTGGAGATGACCGCGATCCTCGATTGGGAATTGGCGCATATCGGCGATTTTCATGAGGATATCACCTATTCGCTGGAACCGCTGTTCTGCAGCCGCGATGCGCAAGGGCAGCTGCTGGTCGGCTCGATGATGCCGGTGCGCGCGTTTCTCGATGGCTATTCCGAACGCTCGGGCCGCGTCATCGACCCGGCGGTGCTGCACTGGTACCACGTGCTGACCAGCTTCAAACTGTCGGTCATGAACTTCGCTTCGGGTGCAAGGGCGGCGCGCGACGGCACCAACCACCAGAGCGCATTTCTGGGCTATCTATCGGCCTGCCATGTCGGACTATCAGGCACATTGTGCCGCCTGCTGGTGGGAGATGGCGCATGACACCGAGCATCGAGGTGCGGCTGACCAGTGTGCTGCATGGCCTGCGCGACGCCATTATACCGGCGATCAACCCGGACGAGGCACTGGCGGTCGAACAGTCCGGCCTGATCCTTGCGCAGCTGTCGATGCTGCTGCTGCAGCTGCCGTATGCCGACCGCTATCACCGGCTATGCCGGGATGACGCGCGCGCCACAGCTGCGGTCATCGTTGATGGAGCTGCGGGCGGTTTGCGCAGTGGGGCGGCAGCCGAAGCGCTCGCCGCGCTTTTGGCCGGAGCGGACGCGGACGATCCCCATGCCGGCTATCTGGCGCTCGCCGGCGGCATCGCCGCGCTGACCATTGCCGCCGCCGAAGATGCCGAACCGGGCTGGCGCGCGCGTGTCGACTCCGCCGTCCTTGCCTTTTCCAGCCGCCAGAACCGGCGAGAGCGCGTATGGTTCAAGGATGCCGGTTTCGACCCCGATCCCGGCGAGCTGCCCGACCTTGCCACCTTGTGCATGTCCAACCCGCGCCTGTGAGTGAAATGCCGCAATGCACGACCTATCCGCGCGTCGTGCTACATAAGCTGCAAGTTGGACCCGAACGCAGCGGAAAGATAATTACGTGTCAGAATTGAACCAAGATTTCTCGGCGTTCCCGGTAGAACATGCCTATCGACACAAAATGGCTCCTGATGGCCGTAAATTGAGATGAGCGATCTGG
This sequence comes from Novosphingobium sp., assembly GCA_031420935.1. Classification (GTDB taxonomy): domain Bacteria; phylum Pseudomonadota; class Alphaproteobacteria; order Sphingomonadales; family Sphingomonadaceae; genus Novosphingobium. The sequence goes on from JANONQ010000056.1 coordinate 12,687, forward strand.
CGCGAGGCGCGTTGAACACGCAGCAGGACTTTGATGATCAGGATCCGTTTCTGGCAGCAATGCTCGATCAGCGGCGGCAGCGGATCAATCGGGGAGATTATCATCCGCTGTCAACACAGGCGATCGGGGACGCTCTGAAACGCTTGTTCGCTCACAGCGGCATGACATCCGCACGGGCCGAGAACATCCGCCGCTTGGCGGGCGGTGCTTCCAAAGAGCAATTTGTTTTCGATTTTGTGGACACTGCCACAGGCAACTCCGAAAAGCTGGTGCTGCGCATGGACCCCACCGATGGCGTGCTGGAGACCAGCCGCATCCGGGAGTGCGAAATCATCGATGCCATGCAAGGCGTGGTTCCGGTTCCGGTGATCCGGTTCCGCGACATCGACGGGTCTATCCTGGGCGGCACCGGCATGGTCACCAGCTTTGAGCAGGGTGTCACCAAACCCAGTGCCGCGGCCTCCGGGGTGACCGGGCTGGGCACCGGGTTCCCCGATGAATGGCGCGAAAAATTGACGCCGCAGTTCATTGCGCTGATGGCCAAAGTCCATGCCATGGATTTCCGGAGCGCCAGTCTGGCACATTTTGGCATTCCCGATGCACATCCGCATCAGGCCGCTTTGTGGCGCGTAAATCATTGGTCACGCGTCTGGCGGGAGGATGCGATCGAGCCTTCGCCGATCTTCGCGATCGCCGAATCCTGGCTGCGCGACAATCTTCCCACCTGTGACGAGCTGGTGTTGCTCCACGGTGATTTCCGCACAGGCAATTATCTGTTTGACGAAGCAACAGGCAAGATCACCTGCCTGCTCGATTGGGAAATCGCCCATATCGGCGATCATCATGAGGAATTGGCTTGGTCACTGGTCCGCATCTTCGGGGCAAGGGCGGCCGACGGCACCTATCTCTGCTCCAGCTTGATGCCCGTGGATGAAATGGTCGATCGTTACGCATCTGCCACGGGCCGAACCGTCAACCGGACGACGCTGCATTTCTATCGTGTGTTGCAGGCTTGGAGCACGCTCGCCATGGCAAGTGCAACCGGCCTTCGGGCCGCACAAGCGCACCATAATCATCAGGATGTCCTCCTGACATGGCTGGCGATGGTGTCACCTTCGCTGATCGATGAACTGACAGATTTGCTGATGGAGGCCGGCCAATGATTCCGGGAATCGAATTGCGGCTGGACAGCATGCGCCGCGCCGTTGCCGAAGTGATCCTGCCAGCGATTGATCCGACCAATAGCCTTGCGGTGGAACAGGCAATGCTGTTGCTCGGGCATATCGGCTTGTTGGTCGATCAGGCAGGCAAGGCGGATGTTTATGCACGCCTCTGCTTTGCTGATCTTGCCAAAATGGCGAGCGGCATCAAGGCAAACGGTGGCCCGGTGACGCAGGCTGCCGCAGTGGCACTTTCCACGGCGATCGGAGCTTCCACGGGAATGGGTGACGCTGACTATCGGAGCGGGACACGTGCTCTGGAAACCTTGATCCGCGCCGCCGACGTGGACGCAGAGGCAAGTTTCCGCCTCGCCTTGCGCAAGCAGGTGCTGGCGTTTGGCAAGCGACAGGCCACGCGCGACAGAAGCTGGTTTGCGGCGAGCGGCTTTGATCCGGACGCGGCGAGCTTGCCATCCATCAAAACGATGCTTCGCGCGGAACGGGAGGCAGTGCATGGATCATAAGCAGGCACCAAGCGAGGCTTGGATTGAAAGCGTCCGTGCCCGGTTTCCGACCGAGCCGACCGTTGATGCCGCACTCACCCGCAAATTACGTCATCGCGGCGGACCGCCTTACGTACCCAGCCCGCTCAGCGACATTGAAGAACGGATCCGCCGCTTTATCGAACGGGAAGCACCGGGCTCCGTTGTTTCGGGGGTTACACCACTGGGGGGCGGCGCTTCCAAGGAGCAATATCGCTTCGAGTTGGCCGACAAGGGCAAATCCAGCACCTACGTACTGCGCCGCGAGCCGCCGGAATCGATCGTTGAAACGCACCGCCTGCGCGAATTCCAGATGATGCGCGCCATGCAGGGTGTGGTGCCCGTGCCGGAAGTGCCCTGGGTGGATGCTGAAGGGCAATGGTTCGGGCGCCCGGCGCTGATCAGCCGGTTTGTGACCGGCGTTGCCAAGCCTGTGGCCGCTAATTCCAACGTAACGGGACTGGGAACGGAATTCAGCGCCGAACTCTGCGCCAAGCTTGGTCCGCAGTTTGTCGACATCCTTGCCCGTATTCACCTGTTCGATTGGCGCACGGCAAAGCTGGACGCCTTCTATCATCCGCCCGAAGGCAGCACGGACGGCGTCCATTCTATTATCAACTGGTGGGATCGGGTGTGGGAGGAAGACAGTCCCGAAGCGATTCCGCTGATGCGGTTTACCGCGCAATGGTTGCGCGTCAACGCGCCAACGATCGAGCGGGCGACAGTGGTCCACCTTGATTATCGCGCCGGCGATTTCCTGTTTGACCCGGACACCGCCGAGATAGGTACGATTCTGGATTGGGAATTGTGCCATATCGGTGACTATCACGAAGACCTCGCCTGGACGATGCAGGAAGGCTATGGCCATTATGATGATGCGGGCCGCTTCCATGTTTGCAGCCTGATTGAACAAACGGAATTTCTGCGCCGCTACCAGGAGAAGACCGGCTTCGAAATCGATCCGCGCAAGCTCGCGTATTACAGCATCATGAGTTCCTGGAAATCGACGATCATGGTTCTGGCGACCGCGGTTCGCTGCATCATGGGCGGAAAAAGCCATCAGGATGTGTTGCTGAGCTGGATCATTTCATTCGGGAACATCACTATCAACACGCTTGAGAAACTGTTGCGCAAGGAGATGCAACATGGTGCCTGATACGCGATTGCGCCTGACGACCGTGGTCAAGGCGCTGGATGATATCATCACGCCTGCACTACCTGCGGGAGCTGTATTTGCCCATGAGCAATTGGCATTGATCAAGAAATCGATTGGCATCGCGATTGAACAGATCGTGCATGAATATGCCTTTACCGTCCGCGATGCGAAAGAATATCTGGCCCTTGCAGACGCGTTGACATCGCATATGGCAGACAATAATCCGGTGCGGCAGAAATTGGTGGATGCGCAGGAGCGAGGCCGCCAGATAGTGCCAGAGACGATCCCAGATCGACCCGCTGTTGAAGGCTATCTCCATTCGCTCAAGAATGATGTGGAAGTGGCGGTTGAAGTGCTGTTTGCCGACGCGAAGGGAAAGGACATGCGTGCGGTCGAGGCATTGATCCTCGATCATAGCGCACGCCAGACTTTGCGCGAGCGCGCC
>JANONQ010000057.1:0-1971 GCA_031420935.1 Novosphingobium sp.
CTCGCCCATCTCGGCGATTCCGACGACCAGCGCCGAGAACAGCAGCGGCAGCACAAGCATGAACAGCAACCGCAGGAACAGCTGACCGATCGGGTTGGTGACGTAGGTCACGACCGCGTCGAGCCAAGCGGCATCGCGCGCGCCGGCGTAAACCGCCAGCCCGCCAAACAGACCGAGCAGGAACCCGATGAGGATCCGCCATTGCAGGCGGCTATGGCCGGGCGCGACCTGCGGCGTATCGCTGATTACAGCCTCGGTCATGATCAATCCCCCGTAGAAGCCTGACTTCGGCTCAGCCCGCCAGCGCCGCCTCGGCGATCCGCCGGTAGATCCGCGCCAGCACGTCGAGATCGGCAATCGCCACCGCCTCGTCGCGCTTGTGCATGGTGGCATTGACCAGGCCGAATTCTATCACCGGGCAGACAGCGCGCAGGAACCGGGCGTCGGAAGTGCCGCCGGTGGTCGAGGCTTCAGGCCGCAGCCCGGTCTCCGCTTCCACCGCTGCCTGCACCAACTCGGAAAACGAGCCCGGCAGGGTAAGGAACGCCTCGCCTGAGACAACCGCCCGCGCGCTGCCGCCGTGGCGCGCGGCGATCTCGCTCACTAGCGCGGCCAGGCTTTCGCCGGTGTGGATATCGTTGAACCGGATCGAGACGCGCGCGTTCGCCCGGGACGGAATGACATTGGTCGCCGAATTGCCGATGCCGATGTCGGTGATTTCGAGGTTGGAGGCCTGGAACCACTCGGTGCCGTCATCCAGCACCAGCGCATCGAGTTCGGCGAGCAAGGCGACCAGGCGCGGCGCCGGGTTGTCGGCGCGTTGCGGCCAGGCGACATGGCCCTCAAGCCCCTGCACCTCCAGCCAGATGTTGACTGAGCCGCGCCGGCCGATCTTCATGGTGTCGCCAAGCCGGCCCGCCGAAGAGGGCTCGCCGACCAGGCACAGATCGGGGATCGCGCCGACCAGCCGCATATGCTCGATCAACGCCACCGTGCCGTATTTCGCCGGGCCTTCCTCATCGCCGGTAATGATCAGGCTGAGCGTGCCGGCCTCGGCGGGAATCTCTCGCGCGGCGGTGACCATAGCGGCGATCGCGCCCTTCATATCGACCGCGCCGCGCCCGTGCAGCAGATCGCCGCGCCGCTGGGGGAGGAACGGACCCGAAGTCCACCCCTCGCCCGGCGGCACGACATCGACGTGCCCGGCAAAGGCAAAATGGCGGCTGCCTTCCGGGCCCTGGCGGCAAGCAAAAAGATTTTCCACCGGCCCATCCGGAGCCTCGCCGGACACCGCTCGGTGAACGGCAAAGCCCAGCGGCACAAGCTGCGCCTCGAGGCAATCGAACACCAGCCCCGCCGCCGGGGTGACGCTGGGGCAGGCGATCAACGCTTCGGTGAGTTCAAGGGCGGAAAGGGATTCAGGCATGTCTGTTGCTTGGCATATGGACTAAGCAAGGCCGACACAAGCAGGAGCGCAGCGATGCCGGGAATCGATGTGGATGCCGCTTGGATTCAGCCGCCGCCCTGCACCTTCGCCGGAGTCTCGAACTGCTCGATCACCCAGTCCTCGCTCTCCGCGGCGGCGACCCAGGCCTGCAGCCATTCATGCTCCCACACTGCCTGCATATAGGCGACGGCAAAGCCGGGCACCGGCACGCCGTAGGTGATGAAGCGGCTGACCACCGGCGCGTAGATTATGTCGGCAGCGCTGAACGTGCCGAACAGATAGGGCCCTCCCTGGCCGAAGCGCGCCCGTGCCTCTGCCCATAGTGTCAGGATACGGACAACATCGGCTTTGGCGTCCTCGCCGATCTCGGCTCCTTCCACCCGCTTGCGGATATTCATCGGACACTGGCGGCGCAGCGGCAGGTAGCTCGAATGCATTTCCGCCACGATCGAGCGGGCCATCGCGCGGGCATCGTCCGGCTTGGGCCAGAACCGATCGCGGCCGACCTTGTCGGCGAGGAATTC
>JANONQ010000058.1:0-2800 GCA_031420935.1 Novosphingobium sp.
GCGGCTGAGCATTGCCGCCTCACAGGTTGGCAATGCCCGCACCGCGCTGGACGACACCAAGAAGTATTTGAGCGAACGAGACGCCTTCGGCAAGAAGCTCTCGTCCTATCAGGTGCTCAAGCACCGCATGGCGGACGACGAAACCGAACTCGCCGCCGCGCGCCTGATGGTCTATTACGCAGCGGACAAGCTGGCGCGTGGTGAGCCGGCCAATGCTGACGTTGCCAAGGCCAAGCTGTTCACTGCCAAGACCCTGTTCCAAATATCCTTCAACGGGATGCAGGCGCTCGGCGGCTACGCTCAGCTTCCCGAATATCACATGGAACGCTATTTCCGTGAGGCCAAGCACGGCATGGTTGGCGGCGGTACCAATGAAATTCTGCGCAGCATCATCGCCAAGTCGATGGGGCTGGGGCGTGACGGCTAAGGGGCGAGAGGTGGCGGGTGTGATGGCATCGGTGGCGGGACCGCGCGATGCGATCCTGGATGCTGCGATCCGCCTGTTCGGCAAGCAGGGCTATTCAGGCACCTCGATGCGCGACATTGCCACGGCGGTCGGTGTGTTGCCGGGGAGCCTGTACGCCCATATCGCGAGCAAGGAGGCCTTACTCGCCGATATTGTCGAGGATGGCGTCAACCGGTTCCTTGCAGCGGTCCGGCCTTACGCCGAATCGAATGCAACTCCCACAGACAAACTCCGCGCGATGATGATTGCCCATGTTGCGGTCGTCGCCGACAATCCCGAACGGTCGCTGGTTGTCTTCCACCAGTGGCGTTTCCTTGGCGATGGCAATATCCACGCCGCTATCGGCAAGCGCCGCGATTACGAGCATGCGTTTATCAGTGTGATTGATGACGGGATGAAAGCGGGGGCTTTCCGCGCGGACCTCAACCGCCGGATTGCGGTGTTGGCGATATTGGGTGCGCTAAATTGGACCCCGGAATGGCTATCCCCCGAAGGAAAACTTTCGCCGGACGGTGTCGGCGGGCTCATTGCTGATACGCTGCTGATGGGGGTGCGGAGGTAGGTCGCAATTTGCCTTTCTCAACCTTGACTCTTACCCTTCCCAGCCATACCAAAAACAAATGATTGTTTTGAGGACGACATGACCAGCCGCGCCTTTTCCGACCCTCAGGTTAAATTCTTCGAAGATTTCGAACTTGGCGATGTGATGACGACGCGCGGGCGCACGGTGGACATCGGCGATATCACCGCTTTCGCAGGGCTGACGGGGGACCATTATCAGCTCCATACCGATGCCGCGTTCATGGAAAGCTCGCGTTTTGGGCAGCGTATTGCGCATGGCCCGCTGACATTCTCGCTCGCGGTCGGGCTGGTTGGCGGAAGCGGGTTTTACGGGGATGCGATTGCCGCACTTGTCGAGATCACGGGTCTCAAGGCGACCAAACCCGTGTTTGCCGGGGACACGCTGCAAGTGGTTGCCGAGGTGACGGGTCATGAGGCGACCGGCGGCAAGTATGGCACGCTTGCGGTTACTTACCTGGTGCGCAATCAGTCGGGTGATGTAGTGATGACGTTCCTCCAGACCATGCTCGCGAAGCGGAGAGTTTGAATGACTGAAAATTGGCAGTTACATGTTGATGCTGGTCAGGAAAACGACCCGGTATTTGTCGGCATCGGCGAAATTCCATCGGGCAAATATCCTGATCGCGGCTTTATCGAGGCGCTGACCACAGTTGCGATCCTGGCGCTCAAGGATGCGGAGATGGCGCCGCGTGATATCGATACGATCCTGCTCATCCCGTGCTTGCACAGCGGTGCAGATCAGGCCGATCTGGTATTCTCCCGCATGGTCGAGGAGTTGGGCATCCATGGCTCGTGCAAGTCGAGCTTCATGGTGCACTCTGGCGGCTCGACCAGCGACAATGCGGCGCGCGCGGCGCACGGGCTGATTGCGACGGGTCACGCCCAGAATGTCCTCGTGCTGCAGTGCGAGCGCTGGGGTTCGGCAGACCTCAACGAAATGATCACGATGCTGTCGAAGAACGGCATTCCCGGCGAATGGGAATTGCCGACCGGCATCCAGTTCAACGCCATCGGTGCGATGATCATGCGGCGTTACATGCACGCCTCGGGCAGCACGGCGGCGGAGTTGGCCTCGGTCTGCGTCACATTGCGCAAATGGGCGAACCTCAACGAGAACGCCATGTTCTACACCAAGCCGCTCACGGTTGAGCAGATTCTCGCCTCGCGAATGGTCGCCGATCCGCTCCACAGCTTCGAATGTCCGCCGATGGCGGATGGCGCGGTGGCGTTCGTCATGACGAGCACCGGCATCGCGAAAAAGCGCGGGATCAGCCACGGTATCCGCGTTGCGGGATCGGGCGGCTGTGTCAGCCATTATTGCCTGAGCCAGGAGGCCGATCAGGCCGTGCTCGGCTGGCCGCTGGCTGCGGAGCGGGCTTGGAACCAGTCAGGCTGGGGGCCCAAGGACGCGCATATCGGCGAGATCTATGACAGCTATGCCGCCGTCACCGCAATTGCGCTCGAAGGCATAGGCATTTGCGAAAAGGGCGAAGGCGCACGCTGGTTCGCTGCGGGCCACGGCGATCCCGGCGGCAAACTGCCGATGAACACCAATGGCGGCTTGCTTTCGGCCGGGCATACCGGTGTTGGCGGCGGGACGGCGTTGCTGGTCGAGGGGATACGTCAGTTGCTCCACCGCGCACCGTCAAAGCGTCAGGTCGAAGGCTGCGAACGGGCGATCATCGGCGGGACCGGCGGCAGCTATATGGACGCGCAAATCCTGCTGCTCGAGCGCACGAAACTGGGAGGTTG
>JANONQ010000059.1:0-3719 GCA_031420935.1 Novosphingobium sp.
GTCTCCGCTTGGCGCGAGGCGGGCCAATAGCGATCAACTTCAGGCCACGAGCGACTGCCACTCGGCCAGCGCGGCCGAGCGTCGGATCTTGTAGTCTGACGATCGACGAGGTGACGCTCCTGGTTAAAGTGGTTGTGAAAACTGGCATGAACCGAGACGAACTTTTGTAGCGACTTCATCCGTCGGAATAGCAGCATGGCACGCTTTCGTCGCCGGGATGGAAGATGCGAATTTTCCGCCCGATTGTTTTTCCAGCGACCCATCTCGCGACGGTCCAAATTGCCCAGTGTGCGCACCGCTGCCGGGCAGGATCGCAGCCCATCCGTGACGCTCGTTTCGGCACGCCCATGCCGTTTCAGCGCCTTTTTCAGGAACTTCAAAGCTGCGGATTTGTTACGCTTTCTGGTAACGTAAGATTCCAGGATCTCACCCTCATGGTCCACCGCACGCCACAGGTAATGTCGCTCGCCGTTGATCTTTACGAACACCTCATCAAGGTGCCAGCGCCAGTGTCGAACGCCCCGCATTCGGCTGACCCGCTGCCTGCGGATGTCTGCGGCAAACAGCGGTCCGAACCGGTTCCACCAGAACCGCACCGTCTCGTGACAAATATCAATGCCGCGCTCGAAAAGCAGATCTTCAACATTCCGCAGGCTCAGCGGGAACCGCACGCACATCATTACCACCAGTCGGATCACCTCTGGCGACGAGTTGAAACAGCGGAACGGGTTCGCAGGCTTGCTCATCTCGCCGTTTTACCAGCGCCCGCCCCGCCGTCGAAATTGCTCTGACAAGACCCCTTTGACCCTCCCGCCCGAAACGCTTTGGCAACGAGGCGGACCGGCCCAATGTCAGCGGACAGCAGCGCCAGTGGTGTCTGGCCAGCCGATGCATGCATCGTGGGCTCGGAAGTTGTGGAGCCAGTAACTGGAATCCTGAGGCAGAAGACTGAAAGGGTCAGGATGGCCCAGTTCGCGCGCGGCCCACAGCGGCCAGTGCGGATTGGAAAGGGCCGGACGGCCCAGCAGCACAAGGTCTGCTATCTCCTCGCGGATCACCCGGTTGGCCTCGGCTGGCAACCCGAGGTTCCAGCTGATCCCGACGGGAATTTCGGCTTCCTGGCGCATGCGGGCGCTGCGCTCGGCCATAAATCCCAGAATGGAGAACGGCAGTTCCTCCATTTCGTCCGTGTTGAAGCCCAGGCTGAGGTCGGCGAGGTCCACCCCCCGCTCCTTCATGCGCCGAATGGCATAGATCGACTCATGGAACTGAACTCCCTCTGCATTGAGGTCATCTGAACCCAGGCGGACGGTAAGTGGCAAATGGTCCGGCCATACCGCCCTGACCGCATCCAGAGCTTCGAGGTGGAAGCGCAGCCGGTTTTCCAGTCCACCGCCATATTCGTCGTTCCGCTTGTTGGCGATAGGCGAAAAGAAGCTGGCGCCAAGATAGCCATGGGCAAAATGCATTTCGAGCCATTCGAATCCTGCCAGGTGGGCTCGTCGGGCCGCGTCTGCGTAGGCCTGATGGATCTGCTTGATCTCCGCCTGCGTCAGCGCGTGCACCGGTTGCGTGTAATCCCCGCCATAAGAGATCGCCGAAGGACCCCGCACCTGCCAACCTTCCGGGTGATCAGCCGGCAGCTGTGCGCCGCCCTCCCACGGTTTGACCAAGCTGCCCTTGCGCCCGGTGTGCCCCAATTGGATAGCCGGCACGGCTCCCATTTCCTTGATCAGTGTGGTTACCCGGCGCAGACCGTCGATGTGGCTGTCGTCATAAATGCCTCCGCAGGAAGTGCTGGTCCGGCCGTCCGGTGTGATCGCGAGTTGCTCAAGGAAAACAAGTCCGAAGCCCCCGGCGGCGCGCGCTCCTGCGAGCATCACATGGTAATCACCAACGATCCCGTCGACTGACCTGTACATTGTCATCGGTGACATCGCGATCCGATTGCGGAGCGTAACCGCTTTGAGAGTTAGTGGGCTAAACAGATCTGGCACAACTTACCTCCGGCGATGAATGGAAATACCGGAACGGGTTGGCTGGTTATCGAGGGCGAGGCATGGCCATACCCTACCCCAAACACGACCTCTTCGCCACCCGGTGCAGTCCTTTTGACGCTGCCCATCAGTCTGATGATAACTCGACTCCGCCGGGGGAGGACAACTAAACCCATATTCTTATAAGCGCCACCGCTTTCCGTTATTCCGGTACAAAGGATGGATCTCGTAGGCGTCTAAAGCAGGCCCGGATTTCATCGACGAACAAATCTGGCTGTTCGAATGCCGCGAAATGGCCACCCTTTTCCGGTTCGTTCCAGTAGATGATATTGGAAATGCTTCGTTCAGCCCAGCGGCGCGAAGGTCTGCGGATGTCTTTCGGGTAAATCGTCACGCCAACGGGCAGCGACAGTGGAACTGGAGCGAAGCTACCAGAAATACTCTCCCAATAGAGCCGTGCGGACGACGCTGCTGTCGCCGGCAGCCAATAGAGCATGATATTGTCAAGGATCGCGTCATAAGAAAGAATATTTTCCACCTCACCGTCATTATCAGTCCACGCTTGGAACTTTTCGTAGATCCAAGCGGCCTGCCCCGACGGCGAATCGGTGAGACCAAAGCCGAGCGTCTGCGGTCGGGTTCCCTGTTGCTTCGCGTAGCCAGAATCAAAATCACTGTAGAATTGGTTGGCCGCAATCGCCGCCGTCTCCGCCGGGGTGGGATTGAGAAAATCGTCGGCCTCAGGAAAAACGCGCGGTGGATTGAGATGAATGCCAATGCATTCAGGCGGGTTAAGCTTGCCGATCATCGTGGTGATCATCGCTCCCCAATCGCCGCCCTGCGCGACAAAATTATCATATCCGAGCCGCTTCATCAATTCGACCCACGCTGAGGCAATGCGCTCGACACCCCATCCCGTCATTGTAGGCTTGTCCGAAAAGCCGAACCCCGGCAGCGACGGGATCACGAGGTGGAATGCATCGGCGGGATCACCGCCATGGGCCACAGGATCCGTAAGTGGGGCGATTACATCCAGAAATTCAATGATCGAGCCGGGCCAGCCATGCGTGATGATCATGGGCAGAGCATCGGGGTTGGGCGACCGAATATGCAGAAAGTGAATGCCGAGGCCATCGATTTCGGCACGAAATTGGCCAAGGGCGTTGAGCCTGGCCTCGCAGCGCCGCCAGTCATACTGTTCCGCCCAATATTCACAGAGTGCGCGAACTTTTTCCAGCGGCGCGCCCTGCGACCAGTCATCGACTGTTTCCCGATCGGGCCAACGCGTACGGCGCAGACGCTGCCGCAGATCGACCAAGACATCGTTCTCAATAGAAAGCCGAAAAGGACTTATTGTTTTCGTCATAGCGCCTCACAAAACACGTCCGACCCAACGCCACCTTAGCACTACCCCTGCCAGGTCCTGTAGAGGTGGCTCGGTTCGTTTGCACAGGGATCGGCAACGGATAAGTGGATCGTCTGCCGGTTGTTTCCTCGAACTGCCGATATATGGCGTCATGCAGGGAGGGCGCAGCCCGACCGGAGTGACGCCCTATATCGGCAGCCAAACTCATGCTGCCATCATCACCGGCAGGTTGTCAAAATATGTCTGATCCGGCGTCTTCGCGGCAAGGCTCGAATGTGGCCTTCGTCCGTTGTAAAAGCTCAGATACCGAGCGATCGATGACCGGGCTTCGCTAACCGCGGCGTAGGCGCGCAGAT
>JANONQ010000060.1:0-6816 GCA_031420935.1 Novosphingobium sp.
CGCTTGGTCGGGATCACCGGCACCCCTTCGGGGCCCGGCTCGATAATCGGCGGTGCGCCCTTGACCGCGCCTTCAAGCAGGATGTCGGACACACCGGTAAAGCTGCTCTGCATCGTCGCGGTGGTGCCCAGCAGCACTGGAACCTGCTTCTCCACCCCGATCCGCACCCGCACGAAGCTGGGATCGCGGGGCCACAATTCGATCTCCTCGATCTTGCCGACCGGCACACCGGAAAACGAAACCTGCGAGCCGCGGGCCAGACCATTGACCGCCTGATTGAAAAAGATGTCGTACCGCTTCTGCTCGCCTTCGTTCAATCGGACAATCCACATGACGAAAGCCGCCAGAGCCGCGAGCAGCACCAAGGTTACGACACCGACAAAAACGTGATTGGCCCGTGTTTCCATTGCCCCCGCCTATGCCCTCCCGGCCCCCTCTTTGTCCACCGCCTTGGCGCGATCGGTTTTAGCCTTGGCAGCTCGCTCGCGTTTCTGGCTGTCTTCTGCGGCTCGGCCGCGCGGACCATTGAAATATTCCTGGATCCACGGATGGTCCAAAGCCAGCAGTTCGGGAATTGTTCCCACGGCAATTACTTTCCCGTCAGCGAGAACCGCCACCCGGTCGCAGATTTCGTGGAGTGTATCGAGATCGTGGGTCACAAGAAAAACTGTAAAACCAAGAGTTTCCTGCAATTCCTTGGTCAGCGCGTCGAAGGCCGCCGCTCCAATTGGATCAAGCCCGGCGGTTGGCTCATCAAGGAAAAGCAGTTCCGGATCGAGCGCCAGCGCCCGCGCGAGCCCGGCACGCTTGCGCATTCCGCCCGATAGCTCGGCCGGATATTTGAACGCGGCTTCGTCCGGCAGGCCGGATAGCTTGATCTTGAAGCGGGCAATCTCCTCGCGCAGGCCGTCGCCGATTTCCGGGTAGAACTGCCGCAGCGGCACTTCAACGTTCTCCGCCACCGTCAGCGTGGAAAACAAGGCGCCGCCCTGGAAAAGCACGCCCCAGCGCGAGCGGATGTCGATGTCCTCATCGTCGGTGACATCGGTGATCGAGCGGCCTAGCACATTGATCGAACCCGCATCCGCCGCTTGCAAGCCGATGATCGAGCGCATCAGCACCGACTTGCCGGTGCCCGAGCCGCCGACAATGCCGAGGATCTCCCCGCGCCGGACCTTCAGCGACAGATCCTCATGCACGACATGATCGCCGAAACTGTTCCGCAGCCCTTCGACCACAATCGGGAAGTCGTCGTCCTGGGCCACGGTCATCCCCAGCCGATCTGGGTGAAGTACACCGCGAAGAAGGCATCCAGCACAATTACCATAAAGATCGCCGCAACCACCGCCATGGTCGTACGCAAACCGACTTCCTCAGAATTCGCCTCGACCTGCATGCCATGATAGCAGCCGGATACGGCGATAATCAGGCCGAAGACCGGTGCCTTGACCATTCCCACCCAGAGGTCATGGATCGGCACCACTTCCTGTATGCGCGAGAGGAAGGTGAAGAACGGAATGCCGAGCTGGAAGGCCGAAATGAAGGCGCCGCCGATAATCGCCATCACCGCCGCGTAGAACCCCAGCAGCGGCATCATCAACATCGCCGCCAGCACCCGCGGGATCACCAGCGCTTCCATCGGCGAGACACCTATGGTTCGCATCGCATCGATTTCCTCGGTCAGCCGCATCGTGCCGATCTGGGCGGCAAAGGCTGAGCCCGAACGGCCGGCGACCATGATCGCGGTCATCAAGATGCCAAGTTCCCGCAGCGCCAGCCGGCCCGTGAGATTGACCGTATAGACCTCTGCGCCGAACTGCTGGAGCTGGACCGCACCCTGCTGGGCAATGACGATGCCGACCAGAAAGCTCATCAGCCCGATGATGGGGAGCGAGGTCACCCCAACCAGCTCCATCTGGTGGACCAGCGCCTTGCCGCGAAACCGGCCGGGGTGGCGCAGAATGCCGCCGGCGGCCAGCAGCAGAGCCCCGATAAAGCCGAGGCTCCGATAAAGCCCGCGGCGCGCGCCGTATACCTTCGCGCCGATAGTTTCACTGACGCGGAAGAATGTGCCCGGCCGCTCCGCCTTGGCCCCATCGTCGATGTCAGCCAGGCTTACGGCGGCAATCAGCCGCTGCGCCTTGTCGCTCGCCCCAGCGATTTCCGCGTCATGGTCGCGGGCAAAGCGCCAGGCAAGCCAGGCGCCGGCGGTGTCGATGTCGCTGACCCCGGCAAGATCGACCTGCGCCACCTGCCCGGTCACGGAGCCCAGCCGCACGTCCAGACCGCCAATCGAGGACACCAGCAGCGGCCCCTTGAGGGCAACCGCCACCGCCCCCCCTGCCCCGTTTTCCAGCGAGAAATCTGCCGTGTCGCGCATTCGGACGGAGTGATGCGGGAAAATGCGCGGGGCGGCAAGGGGGTCGCTTAACTCAACTTCCGCTTGCGGGAGGGGGATTAGCGACCTTGCACCCCGCCTCCGCCGCTGGCAAAGCGCCGGCCCATGAGCGCCACACCCCTGGACAAGACTTTCGACCCCGCCGCGATCGAGGCGAAGTGGTATGCGCATTGGGAAGCCAACGGGTTGTTCCGTCCCGAGCGCCCCGATGCGACGCCCTTCACCATCGTCAACCCGCCGCCCAATGTGACGGGCTCACTCCACATTGGCCACGCGCTGGACAATACCCTGCAGGACATCGTCGTGCGGTATGAGCGCCTGCGCGGCAAGGATGCGCTGTGGGTGGTCGGCACCGATCACGCCGGGATCGCCACGCAGATGGTGGTCGAGCGGCAGCTGGAAGCGGCGGGCGACAAGCGCAGCAATTACAGCCGCGAGGATTTCATCGCCAAGGTGTGGGAGTGGAAGGCGGAGAGCGGCGGCACGATTACGGGCCAGCTAAGGCGGCTGGGCTGCTCGATGGACTGGTCGCGAGAACAGTTCACGATGAGTCCCGAATTCACCCGCGCCGTGACGAAGGTGTTCGTCGATCTGTATAATCAGGGGCTGATCTACCGCGACAAGCGGTTGGTCAACTGGGACCCCAAGCTCAAGACGGCGATTTCCGACCTTGAGGTCGAAACCCGCGAGATGCCGGGGCATTTCTGGCACTTCCGCTATCCGCTGGCCGATGGGGTAAAGCTGGACGATGGCCGCGATCATATCGTGGTCGCGACGACAAGGCCCGAAACGATGCTGGCCGATATGGCGGTGGCGGTTAATGCGGATGATCCGCGCTACCAGAGCGTTATCGGCAAATTTGTCGAGCTGCCGATCACCGGACGGCGGGTGCCGATTGTCGCCGATGAGCACGCCGATCCGGAACTGGGCTCGGGCGCGGTGAAGATCACGCCGGGGCATGATTTTAACGACTTCGAAGTGGGCAAGCGGGCGGGGTTCAAGCCGGCGGACATGCTCAACATGTTCGATGCCGAGGCGCAGGTGGTGCAGTGCGGCGGGATACCTGACGAATTCATTGGCATGGACCGGTTCGATGCGCGCAAGCGGGTGGTGGCGCTGCTGGGCGAACTAGGCCTGCTCGAACAGGTTGAGGACCGCGTGGTCGCCACCCCCTATGGCGACCGCGGCGGCGTGGTGATCGAACCCTGGCTGACCGACCAGTGGTATGTCGATGCCGAGAAGCTGGCGGTGGCGCCGATGCAGGCGGTACGCGACGGGCGGATCGAGATCGTGCCGAAGAGCTGGGAGAAGACGTTTTTCAACTGGATGGAGAATATCCAGCCTTGGTGTGTCAGCCGGCAATTGTGGTGGGGGCATCGGATACCTGTATGGTATTGTCCGCCGTCAGATAGGCGGCTCTCGAATATAAATCTGATGGGGAAATCAGATGAGGGGGATCAACTCTATCGCCTTCAGACGATCAACTTCGTCTGTGAGACCGAAGACGAAGCTCTGAAACTCGTCGCAGAAGAGCACGGCGTTTCGCGAGACGCCCTGCATGTCTGTGAGACAAAAGACGAGTACGCGAGACATCTTGTTGAAAACCGGGACAAGACCCCGGTCTTGCAAGATCCCGACGTCCTCGACACCTGGTTCTCCTCCGCCCTGTGGCCCTTCGCCACGCTCGGCTGGCCGGACAACGTAAATCCTCCCCGGCACGGGGAGGATTTACTGTCGCGCCACTACCCGGGCGACCTGCTTATCTCTGGCTTCGACATCCTGTTCTTCTGGTGCGCGCGCATGGCGATGCAGGGCATGCACATCATGAAAGGCGTGCCATGGCAGCGGCTGTACCTGCACGGGTTGGTCCGCGCCGCCGATGGCCAGAAAATGTCCAAGTCCAAGGGCAATGTCGTCGATCCGCTGCTGCTAATCGACAAATTCGGCGCCGACGCGCTGCGCTTTTTCATGGCGGCGATGGAAAGCCAGGGCCGCGACGTCAAAATGGACGAGAAGCGCGTCGAGGGCTACCGCAACTTCGCCACCAAGCTGTGGAACGCCGCGCGGTTCTGCCAGGCGAACGGCATCGGCGCGAGCACCACCCTCGCCGCCCCGCCCGCTACTCTGGCGGTGAACCAATGGATCATCGGCGAGGTGGTCGAGACGCTGGCCGCGCTCGACAAGGCACTGGCCGACCTGCGCTTCGACGCGGCCGCAAACGCGATTTACCACTTCGTCTGGGACCGGTTCTGCGACTGGTATATCGAGTTGGTGAAGCCCGCCCTTTCCCCCCTCCCGCTTGCGGGAGGGGCCGGGGGTGGGTCTGTGGGCGATGAACCGCCGAACACCGAAGCTCCCACCCCAAACCCCACCCGCCAGCGGGAGGGGGATGAGGCAGCGGAAACCCGCGCCGTCGCCGGCTGGGTGCTCGACCAGATTCTGGTGATGCTGCACCCGTTCATGCCGTTCGTGACCGAGGAGCTGTGGGGCGCGCTGGGCGAGCGGGCGGATTATCCGCTGATCACCGCGAAGTGGCCGGAGCCGGGGGCAGCGGTGGATGCCGAAGAGAAGGCTGACATCGAATGGCTAATCAACCTTGTATCTCAAATTCGAAGCGTACGTAGCGAACTTAATGTCCCGCCCGGCAAAGTGTTGGAATTTATTCCGTTCCATGAAAACACAAATTCTGATTTCCGATTCAGGAAATTGGCAGGCCTGCTTGAGCGCATGGCAAGGGTAACGATCCCACCTTTTCCGGGATCGGTTTCAGGTGCTGCAGCGCAAATCGTCTTGGCCGATGCAACGTTCGTCATCCCCCTCGAAGGCATCATCGACATCGCCGCCGAAAAATCCCGCCTAACCAAAGCCCTCGAATTCTCCACTAAGGAGGCCAAGTCGCTCGAAGCTCGCCTTGCCAACCCCGCCTTCATCGAAAAGGCCAAGTCCGAGGCCATAGAAAAAGCCCGCGCCGATCATGCCGCCCATGCCGCCGAGGCCGAGAGGCTGGCGGCGGCGTTGGCGCGGTTAGGGTGAAGCGGTCATCCCCGCTCATCTCCCCCTTGATGGGGGGCGGCATTATTATAATCCAATGAAATGATTGTATAAAAATCCGTCACTTTTCGCTGTGTAGAGGCTGTGCAGATTATTTTGCACATTCAATCCAAAAAATTGCAGACTTTTGCCTGCCAAGGCTGATGGCAGTCTCTGCGGTTTCAGTTCATCAAAACCGCGGGTGATGAACTTATCCATGATGCCCTGATCGCATAGGTTAGGCCTTAGCCGCGCGTTCCCCCACAAAGTCGCGGCAAGCGAGCGTTTCTTGTCTTGCAGCGACAAGATTTTCTCCTCGATCGTCTCGCGCGCGATAAGGCGGTGGACGAAGACGGGTTTGGTCTGGCCGATGCGGCGGGCGCGGTCGATGGCCTGGGTTTCAACCGCCGGGTTCCACCACAGGTCATAAAGGATCACCGTGTCGGCGGCAGTGAGGTTGAGCCCGGTCCCCGTCCGTCAAATCACTTGGCAAGCCAGACCCGCGCGGGCATGATGCGTGCGGGTGGTATCGCTCCACATCGTCGAACGCCGGAAGTTTGTTGCAAAACCCCAGAATGAACGATTAAGCGCGGCGTCAATCTAACCCGCTGATATAACTCAACTTAATTTCGGATCGGGCTCTCTCTAGCTGAGACAATCTTTCGGTCAAAATTGAAATCGCGAAACGTAGCTAATAGAGTTTTTGGTCTCGCCCTGCGTGAAGGAACAAACCCGTGTTGCGCATCGTATCCAGCTCTATGTTTGCGCTCGCTGCAGCGCTAGCAATGACATCGGTTTCGGCTATTGCGAATGACGATCTGACGCGCAAGCAATGGTGGCCCTCGGAATTCGGAGCCAATGATCAAATCGGGGCGGCGAACCGGCTGACTTCGGCCAAGGTGCTTGAGGCGGCCGCGCTGATCAAGACGGGAACCGTGATTGACATGGGGCGCGTCGTCGAGGCGGAAATGCCGTTCTTCTCGCTGACTCCATACCAGCGCCAATACCGGCTCGTAACTCCGGGAGGGCCGACCTACGGACCAATGGGCGAGAACAAGCTCACCTGGAACGAGGACTATATTGCCGGCGAGATCACCCAGAACGGCACGCAGTTCGACTCTCTCGCCCACATGGGTACGGTCTATGCGGATCCCGATGGAAAAAGCGAAGTGCGCTATTATAACGGCCATCGCCAGTCCGAAATTGCTGACGGCCATGGCGTCCAGAAGCTCGGCATGGAGCACGCACCGCCGATCTTCACGCGCGGCATATTGGTCGATATCGCCGGCGCGATCGCGCCCCGCAGGCTGGAAGTGGGCGACGCCATCTCGGTGGGCGACATCAAGGCCGCGCTCAAGCGCCAGGGAATGAGCGAGAAAGACATTCGG
>JANONQ010000061.1:0-2392 GCA_031420935.1 Novosphingobium sp.
GGCAGGCCGAGCGCGAGGCGGCCGGTGCTCACCGGGGTCAGCCCATCGACATCCTTGGCGGGATCGATCGCCTCGACGACTTGCTGTTCATCCAGATGCGAAGGGAGCGGCAGCTGGACGAGGATGCCGTCCACCGCCGGATCGGCGTTGAGCCTGTGGACCAGCTGCAGCACTTCGGCCTGCGTGGTTTCGGCCGGCAGCAGGAACTGGAAGCTTTCCATGCCGCAGGCCGCGGTCTGCTTGCCCTTGTTGCGCACATAGACCTGGCTCGCCGGGTCGTCGCCGACCAGCACCACCGCCAGTCCCGCCTTGCGCCCGGCGGTTTCTTCGAAGCTTGCGGCCCGTACTGCCACCCGACCGCGCAAGGTTTCCGCGAAAGCCTTGCCGTCGATGACATGAGCCTGGGTCATATCGCGGCAGCTGCCAGATTGCCAAGAACGATGCGTAGAACCTGCAACAACACGATCAGCACCATCGGCGAGAAATCGATCGCGCCAGTATCGGGCATGAACCGCCGGATCGGGCGCAGTAGCGGTTCGAGCAGGGCGTTGACCGCCTTCCAGATCGCCGCGACGAAGTCATTGTGCGTGTTGACCACGTTGAAGCTGATCAGCAGGCTCATCACGAACTGCACGATCACCAGCATGACAATGACAGAAATCAGGTAGCCGACAATCTGGAATAGGGTGATGGCAATCAAAGTCAGTCCTTTCGCGGCAACGCCGGGCGGCTGATAGCCGAGGCTTGGCGCGGCGGGCAAGCGGGGATGGCGGGAATATCTTGTGCTACCTACGCCCCTCCCGCTTGCGGGAGGGGAATTCAACCCGCCCGGATCAGCGTGCCCGCGCCCTTCGAGGTGAAAATCTCGAGCAGCATGGCATGCGGCACCCGCCCGTCGAGCACCACTGCCGCCTCGCAGCCAGCCTCCACCGCATGGATGCAGGTTTCCAGCTTGGGGATCATGCCGCCCGAGATGGTGCCGTCCTGCCGCAGCACGGCGATATCGGCGGGGGTGAGGTCGGTGAGGAGGTTGCCCTGCTGGTCGAGCACCCCGGCAACCTCGGTCAGCAGGAACAGCCGCGCCGCGCCGAGCGCGGCCGCCACCGCGCCGGCCATGGTATCGGCGTTGATGTTGTAGGTCTCGCCGTCGGCGCCCGGCGCGATGGGGGCGATCACCGGGATCATCCCGGCGGTGCAGATGGTTTCGATGATCTGGATGTCGACGGTTTCCGGCTCGCCGACGAAGCCGAGATCGACCACCTGTTCGATCTGGCTGTCCGGATCGATCGTGGTGCGCCTCACCTTGCGGGCGATAACCAGCCCGCCATCCTTGCCGGAAATACCGATCGCCTTGCCGCCCGCCCCGGCAATCCAGCCGACCAGCTCCTTGTTGATCGCGCCGGACAGGACCATTTCGGCGATCTGCGCGGTTGCCTTGTCGGTAACGCGCAGACCGTCGACGAACCGGGATTCGACACCCAGCTTCTTGAGCATATTGCCGATCTGCGGCCCGCCGCCGTGGACCACCACCGGATTGATGCCGACCGCTTTGAGCAGCACCACATCCTCGGCGAAATCGCGCGCCAGTTCGGGGTCGCCCATGGCGTGGCCGCCGTATTTCACCACGAAGGTGCGGCCGGCGTAGCGCTGCAGATAGGGCAGCGCCTCGACCAGCGTTTCAGCCTTGGCGAGGCCGGAGGATGCGGGGGCGGGAGCGGGGATATCGGACATGGGCTGTGGCTTTAGATGGCTGGGCGCGGAATTGAAGTATTAATTCGGCTCACCCCCCCGCCCTGAAGCGGAAGCGGCTTCCCTCACGCCCCCGGCTGCGGCATGGTCGCCGCGCGAATGGCAGGGGAGCATGCATGCGGATTGTGGCGGCGATAATGCTGACGGCAGCGTGGGCCAGTCAGGCGGCGGCCGCCACGGCGGAGCAAGTCGCCGAGGTGGCCCTGCGCGCCGCGCCAGTGTGGGATGGGCATAACGATGTGCCCGAGCAGCTGCGCGAGCGGCGCAAGAACATCATTGCCGACTTCGACTTCCGCGATACGCGCCTCACGGCAGATCCGGCCAACAAGCGCACAGCCATGCATACGGATCTCACGCGGCTGCGCCAGGGCCGCGTCGGGGCGCAGTTCTGGTCGGTGTGGGTGTCCTCGCTGCTGACCGAGCAGCAGGCGGTGCAGGCGACGCTTGAACAGATCGACCTGACCAAGCGGCTGATCGCCCGTTACCCTGCCGAGATGCAGCTCGCCGTCACCAGCGCCGAGGTCGAGCGCGCGATGCGCAGCGGCAAGATCGCCTCGCTGATCGGGCTCGAAGGCGGCCATTCGATCGGCGCGTCGCTGGGCGTGTTGCGGCAGATGTATGCGCTGGGCGCGCGCTACATGAC
>JANONQ010000062.1:0-1948 GCA_031420935.1 Novosphingobium sp.
GCTTCGGCCAGGAATCTCGTTGCCTGGGTTGTATCGGCAAAATACGGATCGCTACCCCGTCGGTGTGAATAGTCATACAATATGGCCAGCTTCCAGTTCACTGCTGCAAGGTACCAGTTGATATCAACAGCGGTTTTGCCACTGGCCTGCCAGTAAAGGTCCAGCAATACGTCCCGATCCGGAAAACCCGTAACCAGGCAGGCCCGCGCCAGATCGTGCAGCGGTGTCCTGCAGACCCCGTCATGCGGCAGCGAAGTCAGCAGGTAGGCAAGGTCAAACAGCGGATCGCCCAGCGTCGCCAGTTCCCAATCAAGGATAGCGGCAAGTCTGGGAGGAAGGGAGTGAGCCCACATCACGTTGCCGATGCGCAGATCGTTATGGATTATGGCAGCGCCGCTTTCGTGCGGGCAGGCCGAATCGAGTTTCTCAAAAAGCGGCCTGAAGCGGTCGTCCAACTCACCGCTCTTGTTGGTAACGATGCGCGCAATACGCTGAAGGTGGCGCCGGTTAAAGCCTTCGGGCCTGCCAAAATCAGCAAGGCCCGCCCCGGCCCAGTCAATCGCATGCAGCTGAGCAATCGCTCGCACCAGCAGGTGTCCGACAACGGCGGGATTGCCTCCCTGCGCAAAAGCGGCAGGCATGTCGTTTGAAATTACCTGCCCTTCGATCAGCGACATGGCATAGAACGGCACGTCAAAGACCACACCGGCCGCGCCGGTCGCCAGGATCTGCGGAACCGGAAGTCCCGATGGCGCAATGGCTTGCAAGAGCCGCGCTTCGCGCAGCACGTCGTTGCTGCCTGGAATGAGTGGCGGTGGCGGCGGGCGGCGCACAACCAGCGAACGGCCTGCGCCGTCGACCCGGAAGGTGAGATTGCTGTGCCCTTCGCCGATCGGATGGATCGCATCGACGGCCTCCATCACCCCGCGATCGGCCAGGAAGCTCTGCAATTTTCCCCGCGTTTCACACGACCATTGCCAACTCATCGGGTTGAATTCGTTTCGACGAGGTGATCGATGTAACCTTGTTGCCAATGCGTCTCATATTGGCCGGCGCCTGACAGCCCGTCGATCGTGGCGCGGCAGGCGGCCTCCTGGATGATCGTGCCCAGCTTGTCTTTGGTGGGCAGCTTGACCAGGCCGAACCGCTCCAGTTCAACCACGCAAACCCCGCCTGCAACATCGACGATCTCGGCATGCAGATGGCGCTGGCTCATGTCCGGATCGTAGCTGGCGCGCTGACAAATCGTGCGGATCGCCACCAGTTCGCCATCGCGCACGACATAGCCTGCACAGCCCAATTCCCCGCGTGCCATCCAGATCCAGCCATTGATCATGCGGCTGCCATCGGGAGTATAGGCGGTGAACCATTTCCAGTGCTGCGGCATACCCCAGTTGCGGTTACCCCAGCTGTGATCCCGGTGGCCCATACCGTCCAGCTCAATGCGGCGAGAGCCGGCTTCAACAAATCCTTCGATCCAACCAGTCTGTTCATAGCGATTGCGCGCAAACCATGATGGCAGCCCATCGGGATTGTCATGATAGCTGAACGCACGGTGCAGGCCGGTGAAGCGCAGCGAAAGCGTCATCCGTTCACTGGCATAATCGAGCTGCACCGGCTCGCCAAATCCGGTCTGGCGGATCTCCAGTCCCTTGAAGCTGAAATGGTCGAGATCCATGTCCGCCGGCACTTGATCTTGTGCAAATTCGATGGCCAGGGGCGTTTCCCGATCCCCCCACAAGACGACGTTGAAGCCTGCCTTGCCCGCCGCAGTCAGATAAAGATAGGCTTGAAAACCCACCTCCTCAGCGGGCAAAGTTGTTTGCCAAAACAAAGAATCGCGCATTCTGCCGGACGAGTCCGGGCTATGCCGGAGGTGATCGGTTGCCTTGAAATCCGCCATGACCCACTCCATTCCATTCGCATTTCGTCGGCGTCGACTCGAGGG
>JANONQ010000063.1:0-2483 GCA_031420935.1 Novosphingobium sp.
ATAGGCGGCGCGCACGAAGGGCGGCGCGCTGGCGTGGCCGTCGGCACTGGCCAGGCCGAAGGTATTGCGCAGGGTTTCGGCCATGGATGGGCGTTGTGGCACCGAAAGCCCCTCCTCTTCAGGGGAGGGGTTGGGGTGGGGCTTGTCCGCGACATGCAACCTTGCGAGCGACGACAGCCCCCACCCCTCGATCCCCTCCCCTGAAGCAGAGGGGAAGCCAGTGCCTGCCATGGCGGAGTCCACTTTTCCCCGCAGCACCTCCATAACCGCACCCACCGAACGCGGCGCGCCGGTCCGCTCGAAAAAAATTCCCCGGTTGGCCGCGGCTGCCTTGGGCATTAGCGTCGCCGCGCTCGCGGTGGGATCTCGCGCCAGCGCGGCAAAGAACTGCGCCGCGCCGCCCGCGCCGAGGAAATGGGCGGCGTAGAGTTCCGCCGCATCGGGCGCGCGGCCCAGCAGCGGGGTTAGCATGGCGCTATTGTCGCTGGCGAGTTCGGCGGCCATCAGCGCCGAGGCATCGGGAT
Source organism: Novosphingobium sp. (assembly GCA_031420935.1). GTDB lineage: Bacteria > Pseudomonadota > Alphaproteobacteria > Sphingomonadales > Sphingomonadaceae > Novosphingobium. The sequence continues at coordinate 525 of JANONQ010000063.1, forward strand.
CGTGGCGCAGCGCCATGATCTCGGCGCGCATCGCCGGATCACGCAGCTGTCCGCCGGCAATCGCCGCCTGCGCCCAGCCGAGCCCGTTCGCGGCGCCGTGGCGTTCGAGCGTATCGAACCAGGTGGCATTGGTGAATTGATAAAGTCCGGCAGCGCTCGAGGTGGCAGCGCTCGCCTTTGGATCGAGGCTGGATTCGATCCGCGCCTGCGCCAGCAGATAGTCGAAATTGACGCCGGTGCGCTGCGCCGCGCGGGCGATCGCGGCGCGGACTTCGGTACGGGCAGGCGGCGTTGCGCCAATCGGCAGTGGATCGCTCAAGGCTATTTCCCGGTTCGGTGGATACCGGGAGATTACACAGCAAGGGCCGTGCCAAACTCCCTTCCCGCTTGCGGGAGGGAGCCGTGCCAACTCCCCTCCCGCCTGCGGGAGGGGCTGGGGATGGGCCTGTCGGTAGGGCAAAAGCCGTGCAACTCCTCGCACTGACCCACCCCTAACCCCTCCCGCAAGCGGGAGGGGGACTTAGCCCCGCGCAGCCGCGTAGCTGTAGCCCGGCGCGCGGTAGAGCGCGGGCGAGCCAGTCAGCGCGTCGATCCGGGCGGAAACATTGGCGGCGATCAGGTTGCGGATCTGGCGGTTGACTTCATTAAGCCGCTTGGCTGCATCCAGCAGGCCGCGGCATTCCTCGTCGATTTCGGTGGCACCGGAACTGGCCAGCGTCCCGCACAGCGCGGTCTTGTCCGCCGCCGCGCCCATGATCGCATCGAGGTCGAGCCCGGCAAGCGCCTGCCGTTCGGCTTGCAGCACGGCCAGCATCTGCCCCAAAGTCTCGCGCAGATCGCTCATTTCCCGCTCCTCAGCAGCAGACCCGCCGCAATGATCGCATCGGCGACCCGCGCCGGCAGCAGCGGATAGGTTCCGGCCTCAACTGCCTTGCGAACAATCTCGACGCGGTCGGCATCGACTGGCGGTTGTCCTGGATCGAGCGCGTCACTCCTGATTGGGGCGGGCTTGGGAGACGGCGCCGGGCTGGCGGCTTTCTCGCTGCGCCCGCTGCCGCCAGCGGCGGTGCGGATTGTGCTGGCATTGACTGCGCCGACGGGGAGCGCAGATCCAAGTTCGATGGGTGGCATGACGCCGCTCCTTGGTTTCTTCTGAATCGAAGAACGGCAACGCCGCGCCGCAATTAAGCGACCGCGCGGCGAAAACTTGCCGGGCGGGCGGCAAACGCATTCCCCTCCCGCGGGCGGGAGGGGCTAGGGGAGGGCTTGTTATCCGCCCTATCCGCAACAGGCCCTCCCCCGACCCCTCCCGCGGGCGGGAGGGGAGTCTTACGGCAGCGGAACGCCGACCAGTCCGGCGCGGATCACGCGGGCGCGGAACGGCTCGCCGCCCGTCTTGCCGCCAGCCGCCGGACGCACTCGCACCCACGCCCCGACGGGCCCGGATTCGAGCGCCTCGCCGGGCTGGTTGACGGCGAAACCATCGCCGCTGACGGAAATCGTCACGGCGTCGCCGCGGTTGACTGCGGGCGGGCCCGAGGGAGCGGAAGCAGCGGCATTGACCGGCAGGAACAGCCGCCAACCGCCGGCATCGGGGCACTCGGCAACCACGGTATCGCGCCGCTCGCCGCGCCAGGAAAGCGCCCGCGGCGAGCCGCAGACCCGCAGCCGCAGCCGCCGGTCGACCGGCAGGCTCGCGCCGCCCTGGGCGCGGGCAGGCGCGCCGGTGAAACCTGCGACCTGCCGGTCGATGGCGTCAAGGTCGGCGAAGGCGGCAGCGGCGGCGAATATCAGGGCAAGGCTCATCTCTTGGTCTCCAGCATGGCGAAGTTGCCTGGAGCTTGCAGCAAGTCCTGTGCCAGCGGCGTATCAGGCGCATCGAACGCCAGCGCGGCGGTGATCCCGCCTGCCCCCGGCTCAACCACCAGCCTCGCCCGCAATCCCGCTGCGCCCGCCTGG
>JANONQ010000064.1:0-2939 GCA_031420935.1 Novosphingobium sp.
GTGATAGGCGACGATCGCCAGCACTTCGGTGGCTGCGCGCGACAGGCGGCGGACATCCTCGCGCTCGCGGCGCAGCAGATGGGCGAGATCGGCGGCGGTCTGGAAATGCCAGCGCTTGCCGCGCTCGACCAGCTCGATGCCCCGGCCGGTGTAACAGGCGGTAAGTTCGCGCAGCGCCGGGCGTACATCGGCCCCGCCAAGGTGGGTGGAAATCGCTTCCGCAGTCATCGGTTCGTCGGCGGCGAACAGCGTCGCCTCTACCGCCCGCACGAGGTCGTCGGGCCGGTTCATTCCCGCACGCGCCGCAAGTGGAGCGGGCCGAAAGCCTCCTCCTGCGCCAGCTCCGCCTTCCCCCGCCGGGCCAGTTCCAGCGCCGCGACGAAGCTGGAGGCCAGCGCCGAGCGCCGCAGCCGCGCGTCGGCCCATCCATCTCCCTGCGGCGGCGGCAGGAAGTCCGCCAGTTCCATCCAGTCGAGCGTCACTCCCAGCATCGCCGACACCCGCGCCAGCGCGGAGTCGAGGCTCATCACCATGCGGTCGCGCACGATATGGACGACGGGCGCGCTGCGCGCCTTGACCTGGCCGTAAGCCTGAATCAGCGCGAACCAATCGCATTGCCAGCTATTCTTGCGGTCGACCCGCAGACCTTCGGGCGCACCGCGCAGGAAGACCTCGCGGCCCAGCCGGTCGCGCCCCAGCAGCCGCGCCGCCGCCTCGCGCATGGCGCCGAGCCGCTGGAGGCGCAGCTGCAGGCGCAGGGCGAGCTCTTCGGGGCTCGGGTCTTCCTGCTCCTCGCGCGGCAGCAGCAGCGCCGATTTGAGGTAGGCCAGCCACGCCGCCATGACGAGGTAATCGGCGGCCAGTTCCAGCCGCATCGCTTCGGCACGCTCGATATAGGTGAGATATTGATCGACCAGGGCCAGGATCGAGATTCGCCGCAGATCGACCTTTTGCCGGCGGGCAAGATCGAGCAGCAGATCGAGCGGGCCTTCCCAGCCGTCGAGTTCAAGATAGAGCGCGGCATCGTTGCTCGCGGCGGCGGCGATGCCCTCCCAAGCGTCGTCCGCGTCGGAAAACAGCGCGGCTTGGGTGACGAGCCCGGTCACGCCCGGGCCTCGGCTTGATCCGGCAGCAGCGCCAGCAATGCGTCGCGCTTGGCGAGAAGTTGCGCCTGGTCGCCGCGCGCACCGTCAAGCCGGGTGCCGGCCAGCGCGCGCTCCAGCCGGGCTGCGGCCATATTGGTTATCGCCGGCAAACGTTCGGCAATGCCAATCATATCCGCCATCTTCGCCCAGCAATTGAGCGCGATGTCGCAGCCGGCCGCAATCGAACGTTCGGCGCGCTCGGTCACTGTGCCCGATAGTGCCGCCATATCGAGATCGTCGGTAAGCAACAGTCCGCTGAAGCCGATCTGCTTGCGGATCACCTCGCCGATCACGAAGGGCGATTGAGTCGCGGGGTTTTCGCTGTCCCATGCGGTGAAAAGCAGATGGCCGGTCATACCGATCGGCGTGTCCTTGAGCGCGCGGAACGGGGCGAGGTCGATTTGCAGTTCCGCCTCGCTGGCAGTGACCGTGGGCAATTCCCGGTGGCTGTCGGCGCTGCTGCGGCCGTGGCCTGGCATATGTTTGATCGTGCCGGCAATCCCCGCGCGGGCCAGCCCATCGAGCACCGCACGCCCGATCGCGGCAACGCGCAGCGGCTCGTGACCGAGCGCGCGGTCGCCGATCACATCATGTGCGCCCGGCTGGCGGACATCAAGCACAGGCGCATGGGTGCAGGTTATCCCTGCCTCCGCAAGGTCATGCCCCAGCGCTTCGGCGTTGGCCCGTGCCGCTTCGATCGCGCTGACCGGAGCGACATCGTAGAGCTGGTCGAACGCCGCGCCCCACGGCCAGGCCGGCCAGTGGGGCGGCTTCATCCGTGTGACTTCGCCGCCTTCCTGGTCGATAGTAATCAGCAGCCGCTCGCGCCCGTGGACGTCCCGCAGGCTGTCGGTCAGCGCCCGAAGCTGCGTGCGGCTTTCAATATTCCGCCCGAACAGGATATAGCCGGCGGGATCGGCATCGCGAAAGAACGCGCGCTCCTCGCCCGTCAGTTCCGTTGCGGAAAGACCGAAGATCGCTGGCGTCATTGTAGGGAAATCGCAGGATCGCGCGCTTTTCGCAAGCGCGCCAACCTCGGATCATGTGCAAAAACCCGGGGTTTCAGCCCTTGACCTGACAGGCGAGCCCCGCCGCCTTCAACCGGCTGCACAGCGCCTGCGCTCCGCCGCCTTCGCCGGGCAGGACCTGGAGACGATACACTGTGCCGATATCGGCCTGTCCTTCGACGATCTGGTGCTTCAAGCCGGCAAGCGCGCTGTATTGCGCGGCAAGCTTGCTCCAGCCGGTTTCCGCCGTGGCCTGCGTCGAATAGGCGCCGACCTGCACCACCGGGCCTTTTGTGGTTGCGGAGCTGGCGGCAAAGGGGGTCGCGGAGGACGCCGGAACCTTCGCCGAGGTGAGGCTGGGCCGGGATGCAGGAACCGCCGATGCGCCCGCATCGCCGATTTTCGCCGACCGCGTCTGGCCTTCCGAGACCGCAAAGGCGGAATCGCCGGTGCCGTCGAAGGTCTTGCCGCCGGGGTTCTTCGGCGTCTCCTTGTAGGGCTGCACGGGAGCCTGGATGGTGCTGCCGTCGGCCACCAGAGCAGGATCGGATGCGCCGTGGCTTGCCCACCAGATGCCGCCGACCAGCGCGATCAGCGCGACCATACCGATCAACACGAACCCGAACATGCGGGCGCCCTCGGTGCCCACGGCCTCATCTTCGTCATCGTCGGCATCAAGCCAGGGGAGCCGCTCGCGTTCATCGGCAAGGGCCAGCCGCTCGGCCTCCGGCGCCTCGGGCTCGGCTGGATTGCCCGTGCCATCGGGGTCAGCTTCGTCGCGGGTCCG